>CAMDSG010000087.1 GCA_945907055.1 Bifidobacterium breve
CCGAAGATTGGCGTGGCGACCATGGTGTTGAAAAGGGGCTGATAACGCTCATCATCTGGGTGAGCGACCAGCGCTACACAAGCGGGCAGCAGCTCAGGGCGAGTGGTCTCAATTACTACGTCTCCCCCACCATCTGCGCGGTGAAAGGCTAGTGCGTGATAGGCGCCCGGCATCGGTCGATCCTCGAGCTCAGCCTGCGCAACTGCAGTACGGAAATCAACATCCCAGAGCGTTGGCGCCTCAGACTGGTACGCCTCACCGCGCGCCAGCATCCGCATAAAACCGCGCTGCGATGCACGCTGGGAAGCGCGCCCGATCGTGGAGTATGTAAGCGACCAGTCAACAGATAGACCTACGTATCTCCAGAGTTCTTCGAACTTCTTCTCGTCCTCAAGTACCAACTGATCACATAGCTCAACAAAATTACGTCGAGATATAACTATTGCTCTCTCAGCTGGCTTCTCTGGAGGAGTGAAACTTGGGTCGTATGGAAGTGTCGGGTCACACCGGACACCGAAGTAGTTCTGGACACGCCGCTCTGTTGGGAGTCCGTTGTCATCCCAGCCCATTGGGTAGAAGACCTCTGCACCGCGCATGCGTCGATAACGCGCAATCGTGTCGGTGTGGGTATAGGAGAAGACATGCCCTACATGAAGGGATCCGCTTACCGTAGGAGGCGGGGTGTCGATTGAGTAGACCTCGGCCCTCGTACGTGTGCGGTCGAAGGCGTAGGTGCCCTCGGACTCCCACACCTCGGACCAGCGCTTCTCAAGACCTTCAACGCTTGGCTTCTCAGGGATCGGCATGGGGGCTGAGTCTACGGAACCATGCGGCGAGAAATGGCTTCCGGGTGAAATAGAGACTTACCTATCAAAGGAGTAAATGGAGCAGCCCTATAAATGGAGGCGTCTCTCTAAATAACCACTTAGGCGCTGCGGCGCTCACCCTGGGGTCCAGTGATGAGCGTAGGAGCAATCTGCTGCTTCACAACGCCTGCATCGACAACACACTGAGTTACATCCGAGCGTGACGGGAGTTCGTACATCACATCAAGGAGGCACTCCTCGAGAATCGCACGAAGTCCACGTGCTCCGGTACCTCGGATAAGAGCCATATCAGCCACAGCATCCAGAGCGTCGTCGGTGAGCACGAGCTCCACGCCGTCGAAGTGGAAGAACTTCTTGAACTGACGAAGCAGAGCGTTCTTTGGCTCTACAAGAATACGAATTAGCGCATCCTTATCGAGGCTCTCGACTGCTGCGAGCACAGGGAGTCGACCAATGAACTCAGGGATCAAACCAAATTTGAGTAGATCCTCTGGGAGAATTCGCGCAGCAGCATTCTCGACCGTATTAACGCTGCTTACCTCAGAGCGGAACCCAACACCGCGGTTACCCATGCGGGCCTCAACGATCTTGTCGATGCCTGCAAATGCACCACCACAGATGAAGAGAATATTGGTTGTATCGATCTGAATGAACTCTTGATGTGGATGCTTACGCCCACCCTGCGGCGGCACAGAGGCCGTAGTTCCCTCAAGAATCTTGAGTAGAGCCTGCTGCACACCCTCGCCGGATACGTCGCGAGTAATTGATGGGTTCTCTGCTTTTCGCGCGATCTTGTCGATCTCGTCGATGTAGATGATCCCCGTCTCGGCCTTCTTTACGTCGTAGTCAGCGGCCTGAATCAGCTTTAGAAGGATGTTCTCGACATCCTCGCCAACGTACCCAGCCTCTGTGAGAGCAGTTGCATCTGCGATCGCAAATGGAACCTTTAGGAGGCGGGCAAGCGTCTGGGCTAATAGTGTTTTGCCACAACCAGTCGGGCCGACGAGCATGATGTTTGACTTCTGAAGCTCAACCTCAGGGTCGCCGAATGAACCAGCCTGAACCCGCTTGTAGTGGTTGTAGACAGCAACGGAGAGGGTCTTCTTCGCCTGCTCTTGACCGATGACATAGCCATCCAAGTAATCAAGAATCTCGCGTGGCTTCGGGAGATCATCGAAGCGAACCTCAGTATTCTGGGCTAACTCTTCCTCGATGATCTCGTTGCATAGGTCTATGCACTCATCACAGATATAAACGCCAGGGCCCGCGATTAGTTTCTTGACCTGCTTCTGGCTCTTCCCACAGAAAGAACACTTAAGCAGCTCGCCACCTTCACCGAACTTAGCCATGACGCCTCCACCCCGATAACTGCACGCACACGATCATCTCGAGCAAGGGGTTGATCAACCCACGCCCGGAGGAACGCTAATGGCCGCAAGGTCACGGTTGGTCAATACCTCATCGATGATTCCGTAGATCTTTGCCTCAGGTGCGCTCATGATGAAGTCGCGGTCTGTATCTGAGGAGATCTTGGCGATGGTCTGCCCAGTGTGGTGAGCAAGAATCTCATCTAGGAGTGAACGCATACGCATGATCTCTGCAGCCTGAATCTGAATATCAGAGGCCTGTCCGGAGGCGCCACCATTTGGCTGGTGGATCAAGACGCGAGCGTGAGGTAGTGCAAAACGCTTGCCTGGGGTACCTGCGGAGAGCAGGACAGCGGCAGCAGATGCAGCCTGACCAACACAGATCGTGTTGATGTCGCACTTGATGAACTGCATTGTGTCGTAGATCGCAAACAGCCCTGTGATCTCTCCACCTGGCGAGTTGATGTAGATCGAGATGTCTTTGTCAGGGTCCTCAGACTCGAGGTGAAGCAACTGCGCCACGAGCAGGTTCGCCACTGTGTCGTCGATCGGAGTCCCAAGGAAAATAATGCGATCCTTGAGCAGACGGGAGAAGATGTCACGAGTCTCTCGACCACGCGGGCTGTCCTCTGTTACGTAGGGCATATACATGTTGCTAGCGGCTTCGTTCATGCCGTCTCCTCAGGGGTCTGGGTTTCTATTTGGGGGGTGTCTTGCTCTTCTGTTATTTCTGTCTGACTTAGTTCTGAAGGCTCCGGCAGGCTGAGATCAACGGTGTTCCCCGCTGCATCAACGACCTTCGCGTTATCGACAAGGAACTGGAGTGCCTTGCCTCTCTCAATGTCAAAGCGTACCGCCTCGAAGACGCCTTGCTGCTCTAGTTGACGACGAGCTTTCTTGGGAGAGCCCTTGACCTGCTCAAGGATGCGCTCGACCTCAGCCTCGAACTCCTCTTCACTGGCCTCAAACTCCTCGGCGGCGATTATGGACCTAAGACCTAGATCGACAAGCACCGCTTTGGTTGATCCCTCGCGCACCTCAGCGACAAAAATTTCTTGGCTCTGACCGATCGCCTCTAGATACATTGGGATTGTCATCCCCTGCTGTTCAAGACGATGTGCGAGGTCGTGAAGTCGGCGCTCCATCTCGCGCTCAACCAAAGGAAGCGGTGCCTCAATCGGCACGATGCTCACGAGCTCTTCAAGAACGCGATCCCTCAGCGACATCTGAGCCTGCATCTTCGCTACCAAATCGATACGAAGCGCCATGTCAGTGCGTAGAGCGTCGACAGTTGCAGACTCTGTATTTTCATCGGCCCACTCGTCAGTGAGTTCGGGCAGTACCTTGACCTGTGCAGACTTAACTGAGCCGGTAAAGAGAGCGACCTGACCTTCTCGGTCGCCGAAGCGATCAGTGAGGGTTGAAGAAAAGGAGAGCTCTGCTCCAGGCCGCGATCCTCGCACTGCTTCATCTAGTTCGTCAACGAGTATCCCCGACCCAACCTCGTAGACAAAGTCTTGTGCACTGAGGGCTGGAACTGCTTCTCCATCGATTGTCGCTGCGATATCTAGACGCGCAAACCCACCGATGGTGAGCGCCTCTTCTGTATCTTCGAGGCTTGCGAAGCGCTGGCGCATTGAGTTGATCTGCTCCTCAATACGCTCCGGCGATGCGGTCTCAATATCAAGCACAACTGTTAACTCGTCGTAGCCGGTCAGGCGCACCTCGGGGCGAACCTCTACCTCTGCTGTGAAGACGATGTCTCCTGATTCCTCGCCAGATGTGATGTCGATAGTTGGGGCAGCAATGACATCGATTACGTGCTCTCCGACCGCATCAACGTAGTAATCGGCGAGCGAGTCCTTAATGGCCTGTGCGCGTGCCTCAGAGACCGGGATGCTCTGCTCAATGATCCTGCGCGGTGCCTTACCGGGCCTGAAGCCAGGTATGCGCATCTGCTGAGCAAAACGGCTGTAAGCCAAATCAATGGACTTCTCGAACTCTTCCTCTGAGATTGTCACGAGGAGTCGAACCTTGTTGCCTTCTAATGGCTCTAGGGAGGTCTGCATAAGGAGGCAGACTCTACCGGGCGAGTGCGACTCTTACCCGATCATGGGTCAGGGCAAGAGGGCTCATTTCGCTAGATGGGTCGGCCCGTCAGGGGTCCAAGCCCTCATAACCCTCTCTGCCACAGCCAGAGGGGTGCAGCCAACCGCAACGAACCAGGCACCACGTTTAGCGCGCGACTTTGATGGGACATTCTCAAGATTCTTGAGGCTGCGTAAGCCCATCCACGCGAGCCTCGGCGCTTTATCGCCCTTGATCGGGTGAAGCTCTGGATCTAAGCGCAGCGATACCAAGCGCGCTGTAATCGCGGCCGGGTCGTATAGGTCTTCGATAGGCGTACAGTCTCGAGGGTCTAGTCCAGCGATTGGAGCAAACCTGAGCACCTGAGAGCGGCAGTAGTCGATACTCGCGATCCGAGTTCGCGCCCACTCTGCGGTAACCGCACCACCATCAGAGATCGTCACATTCTCTCCGTGAATGCGGTACCCCACCCCAATGTCGGCGATCGATCTCACTAGACCAAATATTGGAGTTATCTCTGCGAGGTACGCATCGGCTTCCGTCACATACCTCTCGGGTGGCATTGGGAGAATCGTCTTGAGTGTCTCTGCGCTAAATGCATTCGCACTCGTTGGGGTCCACGCATAATTTCTGGTTCGCATCACTCTTAATCTGAGGTCGCCATTGCCGAGCAATCCTTCTCTCGGTGGCTTAACTACGCCGGTTGGCTCTCCTTGGGCGTTCAGCACAGCAAGCCTGAACTGGACCTTGACCACATCAGGCTCAGTATCGAAGATCTCGACTACTCGACTCACGATCCCAGGCTCAAGCACATCATCAGCATCAAGGAACATGATTATTTCCCCTAGTGCATGATCCATCGTGACATTGAAGACTGAGCCCTGCCCTGCGTTCTCCTGAGCCACCAACAAAATGCGATCCCCGTAAGCGCTCGCAACCTCTACAGAGCCATCTGTGCTGCCATCATCAACAACGATTACTTGAATGTGTTCGTAGTCTTGGTTTAAAGCGCTATCGATTGCATCGCCAAGAAATCTCGCGTAGTTGTAGCAAGAGATCGAGATAGTGACGACTCTGCCGCTCACTGCATATCCAAAATTGAGACGCCCTCACTCGGGTTCGCAGGGTCGCGCCCTAGCATCGCTTGAAGTGTCGCGACTAGGTCAAGCCCGGGCCGCGTACCTAGATCGTCTGGAGCAATTCCGTCTCCGTTGAAGAGAGCAAAACCCATTCCGTCATGTTCTCCAGCACGCTGATAAGGGACTGGCCCAATTAGCCCTGCAGTTGGGTGATCAAGCGCCTGAGTTGTGTCTGACCAGCGGAATAAAATATCTGCTGGCGCGCCAGCGGGATCGAACGGATCCTCTGCGCGCATCATGGAATAATCAGCAACAATCGATTTACCGGTTAGTGGAGATGTAGCGCTTCTTACCTCGGCAATGACCTCTTCACAAGTGCGTTGGTAATCCTCTATGTCTACGAGGCCATCTCGCTCACGACCGCGCAGGTTGATTCGAACAAGCCCCTCTGTAAAACATGGGATAGCGAAGTAACGCATGCTTGGCCAGCGGTGGCGGTACCACCAAAGCGGCATATACGTAGGCTCAGATTTACCTTTGCCTGCTTTCGCCATCGAGAACGGTCTCTCCGGTGGTATCTCGCCTACTAGATCCCCAGGCTTGTGACTAGTTCGACCCGTTGCGCTGCGAGCCGCCACAAGCAGCGACATTGGCAACGCACGTTTTACAAAATTCATTGCTCGGCGCGAACCGCTGTCAGCAAAGTAGCGGGCCACAAAATCAATCCACTGCATATCTTCATTGGGGACAACCACCGGCATCCCCATTGCACGCCATTCTTCACCGCCAGGCATGCGCAGCGCTGGCTTCTTAAAGTGGAGACGGTGAAGTAATTCCGGGAGAAGCACCGAGGTCTGTATGTCGGAGGAGTTTGGCTTCATGCCATGGAGCGAAAAAACGCATACTTGGCACTCCCCCGCATTAGCAATAGCTCTACCTACCGCCTGGTCTAAGGCAATGTGAACGCGAAGCATCTGCTCGCTGGCCAACGCTGCGGTTGGGGTGGCGATGGCTGGATGGGAAGGGTCTGCACCGTGCCACAGGACGTGCCCGCCCGAGTGAGCCTCAGACCAAACACTCAAGGCAAAATCCCACTCTGGAGTTTGAGTAAGCAGATACTCAAATACCTCCGAGCGCAAGGCTGCGCCCTCGACGAGCGCGTCGGTCACATTTTTTAAGTACGCAGGCGAGTACCAGAGCGGATCGCATTCGCGATCAAACGCTGGGTGGGGGCCAAAACGTGAGTCGACTTCGCTCAGCAACCCTTCTGGGAGACTGGTGCGATAAAAACCTGGGGCATGGGCGCCCCAGCCGACAACCTGGGAGCCATAAACACCTTCGTCTGTGATTACTCCGCGTTCTGGTAGATCAATGGTCACGCTAGAGAAGGACGACCCTAATGCCCACCATGGTTTCAGGTTGGGGTCACCCTTGAAGCGGCCGTCGTAATCGCCGGGCTCGAAACTCGCGTATCCCCAGAATCCCGAATCTTCTGCAGGGCGACCCGTGGCGAACTCGGTCCACAAGAACTCGCTGCGTAGTTCGCGTGAGTTATCGAGGCGCACAAATGCTGACCTCTCCCGGAGGGCTGCGATATTGGGTAGAAGCCCAGCGTCTACTAGCGGCTCCATAACACGCCACTCCGCAGAGTCAAGTCCGATCGCCAATACTTTCGTCATGTGACCACCCGCCCGCTTGATCTGGCCAATCTCGACAATTCACAATATGAGGTCATAAGAATTTTGGTGATC
>CAMDSG010000088.1 GCA_945907055.1 Bifidobacterium breve
CCCTGGTCGCTCGCTCAGTGGCTGAAATGGCGCAGGCCCCAAGAGTATTGCTCTCGGCCTCTGCGATCGGCTGGTACGGCAGCCGAGGCGATGAAGTCCTCACCGAAGCCTCTGCTCTCCCTGAGCCCGCGGATTTTCTCTCCGAGGTCTGTGTTGATTGGGAGGCCGCAGCCGCTCCTGCAGTCGATGCAGGAATCAGGACAGTTCTGCTGCGAACCGGAATTGTCCTAACCCCCAAAGGAGGGGCACTCGGGCGGATGATCACGCCGTTCCGTCTCGGCCTAGGTGGGAAGATTGCATCTGGCAAGCAATGGATGTCTTGGATCTCATTAGGGGACGAGATACAAGCGATCCTTCACGTGCTGCGAGATGATTCGGTCTCGGGCCCAGTTAATCTCACGGCCCCAGCCCCGGTAACCAATTTGGAGTTCACAAAGGCACTCGGTAAAGCGGTCCATCGCCCAACCATTCTGCCTACGCCACTTGCGCCCCTCAAGCTCGCACTCGGCGCTGAGCTGATAACGGCATTATTGGTAAATGGTCAGCGGGTACTCCCATCTGCTCTCGAGGCGAGCGGATACAGATTTAGGCAGCCAGATATCGCCAGCGCGTTCGCCTCGATACTTTAAAAAAATCAAATTAGGAATGGGTTGAGAGCGCCAGTTCAAGTAAATCTTGGAGCGCGTAAACGCCCCCTCTAACGAGGGGGCGCTACTTGGGGTGACCGAGGGGTTTCGAACCCCCGGCCTCCGGGATCACAACCCGGCGCTCTCGCCTGCTGAGCTACGGCCACCATGTGTTCGTGTTTTGCTGTGTTTCTGGGTTGCTGTTTCTATATTTTTTCTTGATACGGAGCTGTGATTATCCTGCGCGCCCGGGAGGACTCGAACCTCCGGCCGACCGCTTAGAAGGCGGTTGCTCTATCCACTGAGCTACGGGCGCCTAGTCCATCCGGGCATGCATACTCTACCGGCTAAAGGTACCGCTAAGGCCAGCCGCGCGTGAAGTGAATTAGCGCGAGATAGCGGGCTCGCTTGAGGTGACCGAGATTTGGTCCCCCTCAACAGGAGTCATTAGTAGCCCCTGTGCTGCGAGTGCCTTGATCGCAATCTCTGCGAGTTGGTTGATATTGGTGCCGTTCTCGTCAGTCCAGGTTGGGTAGGAGTTGACGAGTGCATCGGCCACAACTAATTCTGCCAAGGTGAATTGCATATGACAAACATGGCAGATTTGACCAACAAATTGGGGGATATCTGGCGATATGGAGCGTGGCATCCGGCACAGAGTCACTTATTGTGGCTTCGAATTGAGATTTCCGCGACTAATGCAGCGAAGGGTGGTTCTACTCGAGGGTCAAGGGCGCTTTTGAGCCGAGCGGCGGAGCGATCGGCGTTCGTACATCTGCGCATCGGCGAGGTGAATGAGCGCAGATGTGCTGACGGCGTCTCCTTCGAGAGTTGCGAGGCCGGCACTAATGGATCCATCGATCTGCGAGTTCTGTAGTGCGACGATTAGGTCGGCTCGAATAACTGCCTCGACTCGATCCGGATCCGGACCCTCGCCGACCCCAATTATTACTAACTCGTCTCCACCCCAACGTGCTACCAAGTCTGCAGCACGCACAAGGCGAGTAGTTGCAGCTGCGATCTCGCTTATGACGAGGTCTCCAGCGCGATGTCCATAGACGTTGTTGATCTCCGAGAGTCCATCTATATCTATGAAAACTGCAAAGACGCTGCGCTTCTCTCTTTGAGCAAGAGCGAGCAGCGCGCTGCTTTTGTTCTCGAGCCCATTGCGATTGAGGAGACCAGTTAGGGGATCGTTCCCTGCGAGGAAGGAGAGTCTCGACTCAGCATCTGCATACCTACGTACCGCTGACCGCTGTGAAATGAATAGTGCGCACGCCAATCCGATCCCGACAAAGAGCGCCGCGACCCAGCTCTCCTTATCCTCTGTAGATGCATCAATAAGGCCAATTGAGACTCCAAAGAAGAGAACAGAAATAGCCATCATTGTTAAGAAAGGACGCATTCGGAAAATGAGCGCTCCTCCAGCCGCCATAATCAGAAGGAAGTAGACTAGGTCGATCTCATATTTCGTGTGAATAATTGTGGCGAGTGGGGCACACTGACCGATGATCCCAGCGCATGCCGCAAGGACAGGCGCATTTTGGTCTGTCACAAATCGAGTGCGGGCAACAAGGCCTACCGCAAGTAACGCCGTAGCGGGCACAAGGGAGACCCCTAGCCGCCAAGCCATCTCGTCAGACGAGTGGGTGAGGACGTCGAAGATAGCGAAGATCGCGAATAGTGCTGATCCAAGAAATGAAATGTATGGGAGACCCCGGGCGGCTGCGTCTCCATACTCGTCTGCGTAACCCCTCTCACGACCTAGTCGTTCAAGATGGTCAGACCCTTGGGTATACACTGCTACGAGAAACTACCTGTTCTCTCATTGGTACGCCATTCTTTTAGTTCGCCAAATTTGGAACGCTCTACCAATTAGCCAGGGATCAAGCGAGTACCGGCTTTCAATACTCGGAGCGCTCCTTGGCGTGCGCTGCTCCGGTGATGAGATTTTGGTCCGGTCGAGGCGTCGGCTCTGTGGGCTAAGAACCAGTCGTATGAGTCGATCATCGCCTCAGCATTTGAGTACTTCGGGCTCCAGCCAAGGTCTTTCTTGGCGTGCTCGATATCGAACCAAAGCGATTTGGAGTACATGATCCAGTGATATGGGGCAAAGGGTGCAAGGTGCAGCGCTGATGCCGCATGCATGGCCAGTGACGCTGGGCGCGCTGGCAAAGACTTGACCCGGCTACCAGTACCAGCATGGGCGCAGACTGCCTCAAGCGTGTTTCGCATCGTGTCGAAGCGGTCGGTACCCGCATTGACGATCATCGGCCCTGGGCTTTGAGACGCGAGAAGGCAGACCTCCGCAAGATCATCGGCGTGAACGAACTGGTAAGTATTGGCGCCGCTTCCGAGTACGAATACATCTGCTCCGTCTGCGATCCAATCAAAGAGGATCCCGAAGATCCCAAGCCTTCCGTGCCCCAAAATTGTGCGGGGTCGAACGATTGTTACGTCCAGCCCCTGGGAAATAAAGGCCTGGCATAGCCCCTCGGCCTCAGTCTTAGCGCGGCCGTAGGCCTCAACCGGGGTAGGTGAGGTATCAGGCATAACTGGATTCGAGGCGGGGATACCAAATACAGCGCTCGATGATGTGTGGACCACCTTGCGCACACCGTGCTCAAGGGCTGCCGCTAAGAGATTGCGTGTTCCATCGATGTTTACAGTGGATAAGAGTTCTGGGTCTTTGGCGAGGGGTACCTGCGCAACGTTGTGAAATATCAGGTCGACTCCCGCTACCGCTGCGTGCACGGCTTCAGGGTCGCGAATGTCGCCCTGAAAAAACTCAACACTCGGGTCGCGTTCGTCTACGTCGATTAGGTCAAGGACTCGAACAGAGTGCCCTGCCTTACGGAGGCGCTCGACCATAAGGACACCGAAGTATCCGCTGCCGCCAGTAACTAGCGAGACTGTCAAAGCTCTATCCCTTGTTCGCGACACCATGCAATGCTCCGACGCATTCCACCATATAACTCAAACTCGGGTTCGTATCCGAGCTCGGCTTTTGCCGCACTAATTTCGCAGGCAATCGTGTGCCCCATCTCGCCGAGTACGTGTACCTGTTGCTGGTATTGACCTAAGCGTTGAAGGGCGCGATCCGCAGACTCTGCGATGTTCGCGATGATTATGGGGAGGCTGCGTGGCTTTCCCGTTACTTCATAGCCTTCATCGGTAAGCGCTCGCCTGACAGTCTCAACAATCTCGCGCACCTCATATGGGCGCTCGTCCGCAATCCAGTACCCCCGCCCGCTTACCCCAATCGTTAGCTCTGCGGCTATTACCCCTTGGATGAGATTCTCTACATAGACCATGGATCTGCGCTGTGTGCCACCACCAAACATTGGAAACTTGCCCGTACGAACCATTGTGAAGAAGGTGGTCTGGCGCGCTGGTTGGTACGGACCGTAGAACCAAGGAGGCCGCACGATAACTGCATCTAGCCCGGCTTCGACGCCAGCGAGCACCGCTAGTTCTCCCTGCATTTTAGAGGCGCCATAACCGAGGTAAGGGTTATAAGGCTCTTGGTTGCGAAACGTTTCGCTCTCGACTGGGTTGGTTCCAAATGGACTATTCGAGGAGACATGCACCATGCGTCGAATGGATGCAGACTGAGCCACCTCAACCATGTAGCGAGTGCCGTCTGCGTTTACTTTGGTGAACTCTGATAGCGACTTTGGGTGGATCACTCCGGCCGTATGGATTACGTCAGCGCCAGGGGGGATGCCATCAAAGAGTCTCGCTACAGCGCGCTTGTCGGAGATGTCGCCCTTCACTACCTCAACGCCGCTCTCCTCAAGGTGCGAGGCGTCTTCTCCGTCGCGAAGGAGGGCTCTGAGGCCTTTGCGTTCGCTGGCTAGGAGATGCTCGATCAGTGCACTTCCAAGCCATCCCGTTGCGCCGGTGACAACCGTCGCTGGAGGGGTACTCCACCTCTGTACTTCCTCAGGCATGCACGTTCTCCTCAATAAATCTCCGGACATTGCGAACCACGAGTGCCATGACAGTGGCCTGCGGGTTTACCCCTGGTGCTGATGGAAGAAGCGATGCATCATTTACTCGCACGTTTGTGGTGCCGTGTACTCGCCCGAAAGAATCTGCTCCGCAGCGCCGCGGGTCCTCGCCCATAGGCACAGTCGAGCAGAGGTGAACGCTCATTACTGATGCCTTCGTTGCGCTGAACCCAGCCTCTAGACGCGCGACATCGGCGGGGCGCCTTACTACCGGTGCTCCACGAAACGATGGATAGACAGCCTCTGCTCCGGCTGCGAGCATCGCAAGTGCAAGGCGCCCAAGGCTGATCGCAAGAAGTGCGCGATCATTCTTCGTCAAACGGTAAGTGACGACTGGGTCGCGCATCCCTGGAACCGATATCACACGGCCGCGACCCTCGCTTGTAATCGCGGCGTAATACACGCTCATGCGACGCCAGTCTGTTATCTGTCCACGAAACTCGCGCCAGTTGTCATTAAGCGCAAGTGCGAGTAGCCCCGCCTGGCTCGCTGAACCACCGAATGAAGAGTGCGGAAAAAACTCAGTTACCTGATGAACAGGTACATCATTGTCAACATTTATTTCTTCGCTGAACTTCGCCGAGAGTTTTACGGTTGGGTGCACAGCAAGGCTCTTACCGATGTTTCCTTTGATTCCAGAGCGCTGAAGCAGAGCAGGGGTATGGATCGCTCCACAGCACACGAAGACATGGCGAAACGATATGCGCCCCGCCTTACCGTCTCGACGCTCAACTACCGCAGCACCCGCAGTCGCATCTGTCATCTCAAGACGCTCGACACGAACGCCAGTTGAGAGAATCGCCCCGGCATTAATGGCGCGTGGCAGGTACGTCTCAGTCATGCTTTGGCGCTTGCCGCTTAATGCATCACCACGCTCTGGGTATGACATCCAGCGAGGGATCTCTCCGTTTCGCCAACCTAGATTTGTCGCACCGCGTGCAAGTGCTTGGCTAGCAAGAGTCGAGTCTCCAGGGACATAAGAGACGCTGAGGTCTGCCTCGATCTCGTCAGCAATAGCATCAATATCATCAAGTTCTAGGTTCTGAATCTGGTAGCCATCTCGCCACTTAGTGAGCATCGAGTGAGGAGGGCGTTTGTAGAGCCCACTATTGACCTCGGTCCCGCCGCCCGCGCAGCGCCCCTCCGTGTAGGCAATCGAGGGGCGACCGAGGGCAACAGTTACTCCGCCAGATCGGTACTGCTTCTCCATCTGATCGAGCGAGAACGGTTTGATCGAACCCTGGTCGTACCACTCGCCCTCTTCAACAATGAGGACATCAAATCCAGCCTCAGCAAGTAGCGCTGCAGTGGGGGAACCGCCGGCGCCGCTCCCGATGATGAGTACCTCAACCTCTATGTGGTCACCCGCTCCGAATGCGTCCTTGGAGAGGTTCATGCCTCTACCTGCGCTCGCCCGCCGTCCGGTCTGGTATCAGGCCACTTCTCCCACACGTAAGCAAATGCCAGAGAACGGATTAGGCGCGGATACTCACTAACGAAGGGGATTGGCAATCTTGAGGAGACTGATATGTAGGTGCGCCGCGACCCAAGGCTAAGCCCAAGATCAAAGATGACAGCGAGAATTCCTACCGCCAGCTTCATAGGGGCAGGAAGGTCTGAGACTCGGACCGCCACAAACTCAACTGCTTCGCTGCGTCGCTGTGGGTCAAGTGCCGGGAGGTCGCGAGCTAATAGCGCATCTGCGTAGGGAGCGACTCGAGAGGCTGAGGGACGACTGGGCATAGAGATGGCAGGTTACTAGCGAATACGCCTCCTCTTGTCAATCTTAAACCGCCTGCTCGCCCTCGCTTGAGCGGCTCAGTGTCTTAGAATCTCCGCCGGAAGAGTCGTCGAATAGCGATGGTCTGAAAAAGGAAACAAGGAGAGCGGGGTGATCACCAATTTAGAGGGCTCGAAGTCGAATTCAGGCAATAAATCAACACTTGCGGGCACTCGACTCTGGTTCGCCCGACACCCCGTAATTGCATGGTCTGGCTTGTTTGCAGCGGTCTTTGGATTTGCAGCCTTTTTTATCCTTCGCCATGCGTGGTATCCGGTTCTTGATTTAGCAATGACCGAATTTCGCGTCCGCGATGTAGGCACTAGACGTACTCCGCTAATTGGCCTCCCGGGACGCATAGGTAATTTCCCGGATCAAGGTAGCCACCCGGGACCACTCTCTTTTTATGCGTTGGCAATTGTTTATAAACTAAGTGGATCGAGTGCGCATGGCCTTGAGTACGCAACAATCTTCCTCTCGTTAGCAGCGATCGTTACAGCGCTTTGGTTGGCGAGGCGACGCGGTGGCCCTGCGATGGCATCAGCAGTTGCTGCGGCCCTCGCTGTTGTGCTGTGGCGGTATGGCCCGCTACTTGTAACACA
>CAMDSG010000089.1 GCA_945907055.1 Bifidobacterium breve
GACTGCCCGCGCCGATGGTACTTGGGGGGAAGCCCTCTGGGAGAGTAGGTCGTCGCCGGAATTTTTTTGAGAGAGGGGTGCCATTCGGCGCCCCTTTTTCGCGCCCAAATCCGGTTCGCAGATTCGGTTTGCAGATTCGATTTGAATCGGTGATGTTCTCAGGGACGAGTGCTCGCTATGAATGATCGCAGCCTGTGATCTCGCGACGCTCTCGGGCGGCGGGCCTTATTCAGGTATAGGTGGTGGCTGGGGTTTGGGCTCTGGGCGGCTCGAGCATTGATCATTTACCCTGCCAATGACCCTTTGGTCCTGCGGCAGCGACGCCTTTGAGGCGATTTGGCTATTGTTTCAGGGCCCAACTGAGCGATATCGGTCTTCTCCGATAGGATGCCCTCTCCCCTTTAAGGAGCAATCTCTTGCCCGAAAGATCTAGTTCGTCACCGCGCCGCGCCTCTGGAACCCCCAGCGGTAGATCTGCGCGTTCTGGCGCACCACGTGCGGGCTCCAAGGGCTCTGGTGCTAATAGTTCTGGCTCTCGTGGAGGCGCCGGATCATCGCGCGCCGGTTCGTCATCTAGAGGTTCATCAAGTGGCGAGCGAAGCTCGTCCGAGCGTGGGGCATCATCTCCTCGCTCGGGTGGTTCAGGTACGCGAGGCGCTTCAAGTTCTCGCTCAACAACAGGGCGCTCTGCTAGCGACCGCTTCGGGGGAGAGCGATCAAGTCGCTCTGACTCAAGGGACTCGCGAGGCTCGAGAGACTCACGTGACTCGCGTGACTCTAGGGATTCGCGCGACTCGCGTGACTCGCGCTCCTCGAGCGCCCGGAGTAGCGCAACTAGTCGCACAGGTGCCCCGCGACGTGGCGAGGGGCGCGGACGCCCCGATGAACGTGATCCTGATCCACGCTCGCCAGCCGGTAGAGCTGCGGCAGCCGAGCGTAAGGCCGGTGGCTCGCGTAGTGGTGCTCCACGGTCTGGCGCTCCACGCTCCACCTCGCGCAGCGCACCACGCGCGACCGGCGGATCACGATCAAGTAGCGGGTCTGCACGGCGCGACGATTGGTCAATGGGTGACTCGCGCGACTCGCGCAGTGGGCCGTCGAGGCCAGGCTCACCAGCAGCAGGCAGGGGAGGCTCTCGCAGTGACTCTCGTGGCGACTCGCGTACCGGCTCTCGTGGAGATTCTCGTGGCGGTTCTCGCGGTGGTCCTCGATCTGACTCGCGCAGCGGCCCTCGTTCTGATTCACGTGGTGAATACCGCGGATCTAGCAGGGGAGAATCAACTCGTTCAGGCCCAGCAGAGGGCGCCATTACGCGTTCTGGGCGGAGAATTGGCTCAGAGCCGCTCCCCACACCTGCACCCAAACGTAGACCAGCCGGAGCCTCAAATGAGGAGGTGCAGGAGCCTCGCGTTGAACGCGATGTACTTAGGCGTGTAACGCGAGACTCAAAGGAGCGTGCGCCGCGAAAGGGTGCGCGACGCGTAGCCGACGCACCTCCACGCAGAACTCCATCGCGCCGCAGAAGGCCAGGGCCTCAAGCAGTGCGTGATGAGATTCTAAGAGTCGGCGGCAAGAGGGCTGATCGTCACTATGACGCGTTAATGAAAGCAGCAGACGCATTTGCTGAGGGGCGCGAGCGTGATGCTCTGCGTATTCTCCGCCCGCTTCGTGAAGAGGTCTCAGCCTCGCCGAGCGTGCGCGAACTCTTTGGTCTCGCCCTCTATCGAGATGGCAAGTATCGTGACGCGTCGCGCGAACTTGAGGAGTATTACTCGATGACCGGCGACGTTACTCAGCATCCAGTTCTAATGGATTGCTATCGCGCCCTCGGCGATCACGAGACAGTTGAGGCGCGGTGGCGTGAGCTTGGAGATGAGTCGCCGTCTTCGGAGCTCGTCACCGAGGGTCGAATTGTCTTCTCTGGATCTCTAGCCGATCGCGGAAGGCTCGATGAAGCGATTACGTTGCTTGCAAAGCGCGCCGATGGAATCAAGCGTGTGCTCCAGCATCACCTTCGCCTTTGGTACGCACTTGCTGACTTGGAGGAGCGCGCAGGGAATCTGCCGGCTGCAAGGTCTCGATTTGATCGCATACGTCAGCACGACGCTGGATTTGCCGATGTAGCCGAGCGTTTAGCCGCACTCGCTTAGAAATACTCAGCATTTCTTGGTCTTTTACTACCCGTAGCGACGTTACGCTTCAACCGTATCAATTAGTGCGGGGGCAAATATCGGTACTAAGTCGAATGATGGGGAATCTTTAGCAGTTGGCGGCGAGATGCTGCGGTCGTTCCCCTGTCTTGATGGGGTGCGCGCATTCGCAGCCTCCACTGTTATCGCCTACCACCTAACGACTGTGCTGTTAGTGATAGATCCAGGCGCTGTTCCAAGTTTGATTATTCGCCACATCGCAACTCTTGACCGATTCGGTGTCGCCATCTTCTTTATGCTCTCCGGATTTCTGCTCTATCGTCCATTTTTAATCGCCCACCTCAAAGGAGATCGCGCTCCCCGAGCCGGAGCATTCTGGGTTCGAAGAGGTGCGCGAATATTCCCGGGGTATTGGTTCGCCTTAGCCGGATCAATGCTGCTTGGAGTTGCGCTGTTTTATCAGTATGACTTAATTAGTTACACCACAGCGTTTGGCCTCCTAGGGAGTTATCACGCGTACGGAGTCCTTTCATATGGACTTGTAGTCGCTTGGACTCTCGTGATCGAGATCGCCTTCTATGCGCTCCTTCCTGCCTTCGCCGCTACATCGCGTTTAATCTCGGGCAAGTCAACGAAACCGCCGCGCAGTTCAGTATTGCGTTCGAATCTGATCGTTGTCACCGTATTGATTCTTGTAGGAATGATCAGCCGTTATATATCAATCTTTGTCATTAGCGACTGGGGTGGGCCAGCAACGACGTGGTTCCCTCTTTACAATCTCGGTTCTTGGCTACCTTCATATCTCGACATGTTCGGGCTAGGCATGCTTCTTGCGTTGGCCAGTGCATGGAGGGAGACGGGTGGGGCGAATATTCGGGGGCTGCGCATATTCGCTGAGAGACCATGGGCGTCTTGGGGTATCGCTGGGATCATGTTGATTGCATTGGGTCGTGCCGGGATGCCGATTGTCCCGGGGCTTCTCAGCATTGAGCGGAGTAGTGCTTTTATTCGAGACGAATTATCGATCATCGCAGCCTTCGCGATCATTCTCCCGGCTGCAATTCCTGGAATGCGACTTGGTTCGCTCCGCCGGATACTTGCTTCAAGACCGTTCTTCCTCTGTGGGACAGTTGCTTTTGGGGCCTATCTATGGCATGTGTCTCTAGTGATTCTCATCGAGCGTTGGAGCGAGACATTCCCGGCGCTGAGGTCTGCGCTCGTATTTGTTGGGCTCGCGTTGCTGCTCACTGGCGCGGCTGCTTACGTGTCCTACGTTTTTGTGGAGTCGCCGTCTCGTTCTCTGGCAACGGTAGCTACCGGAGGCAGGCGACCGGAGGCAAGACGCCTCAGGGACTGGGCCGTAATCGATTTTCAAGTTCACGCCTCCCGCATCGAAGCGTTTGTTCTACCCAAAGCTGAGTCGAGGCGGGGCGATTCATTTATTGTGGTTAGTACGATTCTCTGCGCAGCAACTTTTGCAATTGCTCTGCCGAGCCTTAGGGGTGCCATTTGAATACGATGACGGTTAATCCTGATGCCTCGAGTCTGCCTGAAGCAGCCGCTGCGAGAGTTGAGTTTCCTTGCATGGATGGCGCTAGGGCCATCGCTGCATTGATCGTTGTTTTGAACCATGAGGGCACGTTCGCAACACTTATTAACGTTGACTGGGCCCCAAGCAATCTGCGTCTATTTCTGATCCCGTTGGGGAGAATTGGAATTGCAGCGTTCTTTGTTATCTCTGGCTTCTTGCTCTATAGGCCTTTTGTGCTCGCCCATTTTTCCAGCACTAAACCACCAAAATATGGCGCGTTTTGGCTCCGGCGGCTTGGGCGCATTCTGCCCGGGTATTGGGTTGCGTTGCTTGGAGCAATGGCACTAGGAACTGCACACTTCGCTAATGCGAACCTAGGCGACTACGCACTTACGTTTGGCCTGGGGCAGAACTATCGGTTCCGCGGAATTCTTGACCTCGGAATCGGAGTTGCGTGGACGTTAGTCATCGAGCTTTCGTTCTATCTTGTCCTTCCACTTATTGCGTGGTTTATTCGCAAGGCAGGGGCTATGGCAGGGCTCAGCGCTCTACGTGCTCAAATCGTATGGCTCTCCACGATCGCCGCTGCATCAATTGTAGTAAAGGTGTTCTGGTTGCTATTCCTTGATGGTGAGCCTCAGTACTTTAGGCGGTGGTTCCCGCTCTCTGAACTTGGTCGTTGGCTCCCATCTTTTATGGATTGGTTCGCTCTTGGAATGCTCGTGGCGGTGTGCTCGGTTTGGAGAGAGTTGGGTGGCACCATCCCTAAGATCATCAGCGCGTTTGCGCAGCGTGCATGGTCCTGCTGGGCATTGAGCGCAATTTTCTTGCTTGCGCTGACTCGTTCAGGGCTAACCGTGGAGATCTGGGCTCAAAATAGTCCGGTTACCGGATTTCTATACGACGAGCTCTCGCTAATCGCAGGATTCTTCCTAGTATTCCCAGCTCTGCTCCCCGGAGAGCGAACTGGATGGGTGCGGCGGTTATTAGCGACTCGTGTATTTGTATTTTTAGGAACAGTCTCTTTCGGTATCTTTCTATGGAACGACATTATCGGTGAGTACTTATTGGTTCACCGTCCGTTCCCAACGCTATTCGGGCACATCGCTTCATATATTTTGCTGATAACCGTCCTCTCCGTCGTCATCGCGTATTTTTCACTTATCCTCATTGAACGGCCAGCGCGCAACCTCGTACAGCGGATCGTTGGATCCTCACGTTCTCTTTCAGATTCGAGACTTCTGCCGCATTGGCGTATTGGCTTATCGCATTCGCAGAAAGAATTGGTTGATTGGGTGGATCCTTCGAATATCTCTGTTCGCTCGGGCCAAGCAGTCGTCTGGGGAGGGATTGTTATTAGCGCTGTATTCGCTCTCCTGCTCCCGACACTTAGAGGGTTCTTGTCATAACGCCCTGCGCTTGGGCAAATCAGCGATCTGTCACTGGCAACTCCCGAGATTTGCTCTGCTGCAGAGAGACGCGCTCCAAGAGCCAATGGCAGTTAGCCTTCGACGGTGGAGAGGCTGAACGAGCAGGATCAGGAGTCGAGTAAAGGAATTCGAGACGCCGCTAGTGGCGTGGCCCAGAGGCTCGATTTACGGCTCGATTTACGGCTCGATTTTCCCTGCCTAGATGGGGTACGTGCGCTGGCGGCGATCTTGGTGCTCATCAACCACTCATCTGCATTCGCATCTGGGTTTGACTCAGGTTGGTCTCCAGAACCAGTGCGTATTGTCACTGGATTATTTGGGCGTATTGGTGTGGCCACATTCTTCGTGATATCTGGCTTTCTGCTCTATCGCCCCTTTGTCCTCGCTCATCTCTCGGGGTAGATGGCGGGAGTGCAGGGCGATTCTGGGTGGGCAGGTTTGCGCGCATTCTCCCCGGTTATTGGATAGCTCTTTTAGGTGCGATCGCTCTCGGCTCTGCTCAATTTCTCAACGCCGGCGTCTCCGGGTACTTAACCGCCTTCGGACTCGCTCAAAATTATCGCCTAGGTGGAATGATTTTTTTGGGAATAGCGGTTGCCTGGACCTTAGTTATTGAGGCCTCGTTCTATATTTTTCTCCCAGGTTTTGCGTGGGTAATGTCGAGGTTTGGTCGCTCGGATCGCCACCACGCGCTGCGAACGCAGATTATTGGTCTGAGCATGCTCGTACTCATCGCTCTAGTTACGAAGATTTACTGGCTTGTCTATCTACAGAGCAACGTGGATCTTCGCCGGACTTGGGTCCCGCTCTCACAGCTCGGGTTTTGGCTCCCCGCGTACCTTGATTGGTTTGCAGTAGGAATGTTGCTCGCACTCTGCTGGGCTTGGCGTGCAACCGGAGGCAGACTTCCTCGGGTCGTCTCAATATTCGCGGCCCATTCATGGGTCTCATGGCTGGTAGCTGCAGGGTTCACACTGGCGCTCACACGCATCGGTATTCCGTTGCGTTCATTCGCAGAGTTTGGACCTATGAGAGGTTTTCTATACGACGAGTTGGCTCTCTGTGTCGGGGCATTCCTTGTCCTCCCCGCACTATTCGCCGGGCCATCTCCTGGGATGATTCGAAGAATTCTTGCTTCCCGCTTCGCCGTCTTTCTGGGGACCATCTCTTTTGGTATCTATTTGTGGAACGCAACAATTCTGGATTTTGTGTATCGCCATGAGCCTTTAGGAGTCGGGGGCTCTTGGTTTTTATACAGTCTGATATCGCTAGTGGCGACGCTCTTTATTTCGTACATTGTCTTTATTCTCGCTGAAAGGCCGATACGCGATCTGGCCCATAAGTGGAGTGGCTCTTCGCGTTTGGGGAGCTCTTTAAACGCTAAGCCAAGTTTTGTAATTGAGATCGGAGCAGAGAGACATCGGTTGGATAAATGGGTAGAGGCCCGAGATTCTTCAAGAGTCTCAGATGCGGTAATAATCTCCTGCACCTTTGGGTTGCTCCTTATTATCTCGCTTGGCTTGCCGTCATTTAGAGGAATCTTCGGCTAAATGCCGATGGCGCCGCACTCTTTGTTATCTCTGGAACAGAGGAGCTATTTGCGACGAATCAAGGTACTCATCAACTCTTACTACGAGGCCGTCCTGGAGTTTGACGACTAGGCATGCCGGTCTAGCTAAGTGTTGGGGAGCGATATCTTCCCGCCGAGGAACAACGACGTGGAGTCGGTGGCGCTGCACGTAGCCCGACTCCGTTGGAATCACCTCTATAACCTCATAACGAAGTGACTCGGCCCTTCGGTGCATGGCTTGAAGAGTCTCGAATGTCTCCGCTGCAGGCTGATCTACCCCCA
>CAMDSG010000090.1 GCA_945907055.1 Bifidobacterium breve
GATCATCGAGCACACTGGATGGGCAGAGGAGCAGTGAATAACGCAGAGTGGAGCATTCCTCTCATCGTTACGAACCGCGACACCAGCAGCGAGAGTGAGGCCTCGATAGCCGGAACCCTCGATTCGGTCGCGCCGCCTTCGACCCTTACGTGGGTGCTGATAGCAGCAGTTAGCGCAATCATTCTCGGTGCGCTTGGCCTAACTCGTCGATGGGCCGGGGTATTGGTCTGCGCATTATCTGTAATAACGGTAAGCGAGGCACTACACATCGTTGGAGCGTGGGGAGCATGGAGCGCGCCAATCCCAACTCGCTTGTTGGGAGTCGCTCCGTCGCTATTCGCTGTCGCATTCTCAGTGATTGCTCTTGTGGTCTTGGTTGCTCGCCGCTCTACTCGCCCCGACTCCGCTACCCCGCTTGCTCTAATCGCCGGAATCTTTATAGCAATCGCTGGCGGTCTCGCAGACTTCAACACGCTTACCGATGCGCTGGTTCCAACAACTCTCTCGCCCCCGATTGCACGCCTCACAGTGGCGCTCGCAATCGGAGGTGGGGTTGGGGTTGCGATCATTGCGGGGAGCCATCTCAAACCCGTTGAACTACATCCGAAGATAAACGAGGACGAATCTCCTCGTTCCGTGGAAGGATGAACCTATGCCAACAATCTTTACAAGAATTATCGAGGGAGAACTCCCTGGACGATTTCTCTGGCGCGATGAGTTCTGTGTCGCATTTTTATCGATCAACCCGCTACAAAATGGTCACGCATTAGTCGTGCCGCTCGCCGAGGTGGATCACTGGGTAGACCTAGCGCCTGAGATCAACACACACCTGATGGAGGTCGCTCAGGTCATCGCCTCTGCCCAGATGAAGGCATTCTCGCCCGCACGCGTTGGGCTAATGATCGCTGGTCTTGAGGTTCCCCATGTACATATTCATCTAGTCCCTATGAATGATCTGCATGATCTTGACTTCGCTAACGCCGAGACCAACCCTGACGCGACACATTTAGACGAATCGGCGGTTCTGCTTCGCCAAGCCCTGCGCGATGCCGGTGCGACGAGCGTTAGCGACTGACGCAGCCCAGCGCACTCTCAAGTTGGGCGAGATTACGCCGCATTAAAGAGAAGTAGTCGTCTCCGCTCTCGGCAGCCTCGGGTGAGAGCCCTTCGATAGGGCTCAGAACCTCGGTGCCGACACCAACTTCGCGAGCAAGCACCTCCGAGACGCGTGGGGATACGAGCTCCTCTGTGAAAATGACCGTCACGCGATACTTCTTAACTAGGTCAGCAAGTTGCCCGATACGTCTGGGATTTGGATCCTCCTCTGGCGAGAATCCTGCAATCGACTCAACTCTGACTCGATAACGCGCGCCGAGACGGTCGAAGGAATCATGCGATGTAACAATCACCCGGCGATCGCAGTTGGCCAGACCATTAGACATCTCAATATCAAGCGCCTCTAGACGTTTGTTAGTTGCGATGGCGCGCTTCTTATAGACCTGCGACTGTGCTGGATCAACCTTCGCAAGGGCTGCAGCAGTTGCGTTGACAACGAGCGACATCGTCTTGGGGTCGAGCCAGACATGCGGATCGTTGCCTTTGATACCAGGAGATTTGATCGCAACGAGTGTCGGTCCGCTGCGTTGGCGCGCCGCATCCTCAAGCGATGGCTGGAACTCTCCACCAGTCACAACGGCAAGGTCCGTGTCTCTAATGGCATCAACCTGGTTAGAGGTCAGTTCAAGATCGTGGGGCTCGGCACCGGGAGGGGTTAGATCCGTCACGCTCACCAGGTCTCCGCCTACCCAGCGCACTACCTCGGCTAGCGGGTAGAAGGCTGCAACAACTTGGGTCTTCCTGCTTGCTACATCAGGGCTCCCTCCACAACTAGCCATCGCTGAGGCTGAGAGGGCGATCAGAAGCAGGGCGAGTGGCCCAAACCTCGTAACCCTCATTCTTAAAACCCTCATCTGCTTCATGGGAATGATTCCTATCATAAATCTGGGGTATAGTGGGAATCACTCTCAGGAGGCACTATCTCAGATCCACTCCTCTCCGCCGACAGCGTGACTGTTGGGTATGGCCACGGCCCGGTCCTCGATCGGGTCTCCCTTCGCGTCAATCGCGGGGAGTTCGTGGCACTCGTGGGGCCAAATGGCAGCGGTAAGTCAACCCTCCTTCGCGTCTTGCTTGGGTTACTTACCCCCGAATCCGGTGATGTCACGCTGCTTGGCGAGCACCCGGGTCGCCTATCCAACCCTGGCCGCTTGGGGTATGTACCTCAACGTGCGCGCTTCGCCTCAGATCTTCCGGCAACAGTTACTGAGGTTGTAGCAACTGGGCGTCTGGCGCGCCATGGCTGGTGGAGACGCCCCCGAGATGAAGATCGCGAAGCGGTCACACACGCTATTAACGCTGTCGACCTCGGCGAGTTCAAAGACCGGCGTGTTGGAGAATTATCGGGGGGCCAGCAGCAACGCGTGATGATCGCTAAGGCATTAAGCAGCGACCCAGAATTGCTTGTACTCGACGAGCCAGTCGCCGGAGTAGACGCAGAGTCACAGAGGCAATTTCGAGACTCAGTAGTGCACCTCATTGAACAGCACAACGGCGCTGTTCTACTTGTCTCGCACGAACTCGGCGCTGTTGCCGATGATCTCGATCGAGTTGTCGTGCTTAAGCAGCGCGTTGTTTTTGACGGAACCCCCGCCGAGCTGCGATCCCGTGGGGTGAGTCTTGGGGTACACGCCGAGGACCTTCCGCTCTGGCTAGAGGGGCTGGATTAATAGTGCTTCCACTTCCCTGGCCCTTCGATCGCGACTACATGCAGTACGCGCTACTTGCAGGTTTAGTCGTGGGCGCGTGCGCTCCACTTGTTGGTGGGTTCTTAGTGCAGCGCCGCATGTCACTACTCGGTGATGGTATTGGCCATGTTGCTTTTGCCGGAGTTGCAGCAGGGTTGCTCCTAAATATTTGGCCCGTCTGGACCGCACTCGCAGCAGCCGTCATTGCAGCATTAGGTATTGAGTGGCTTAGGGCACGCGGCCAAACCTCAGGGGACCTAGCACTAGCCCTATTTTTCTACGGAGGAATTGCAGCGGGAGCAGTAATTGCGAGCCGAGCAAGCGCAGTAGGTAAACCGGCGAACGTTCTACCGTTTCTCTTCGGCTCCATTCTCACAGTGACACCAGGCGACGCAATCGCGGTCTGCGTGATTGGTATTGCGATCGTTGCAACGGTTCTAATCGCAGGTCAAGCAATGCTTGCTGTTGTGATGGATGAAGAGTCCGCACGCGTCGCTGGGCTACCTGTTGACGCGCTTAGTGCTGCGCTCGCAGTACTAACTGCCGTAACGGTGGTGGCAGCGATGCGAGTTGTTGGCCTACTGCTTGTCGCAGCACTGCTTGTTCTCCCGATTGCAACGGCCCGACTGTTAGCCAAGTCATTCCGTGGAACTCTGATTTTTGGATCAGCAGTTGGGGTAATTGCAGTAGTTCTTGGGCTTGCTGCTGCTCGCCTCTGGGGTCTTGCCCCGGGCGGATCAATAGTTCTCGTTGCGGTACTTGCGTTTGCAGTGATCTCAGCGGTGCGCCCGATGCGCACTCCACCTCCAAGCGCCCACGACCACTAGTAACCCCTCTGCCGCCGGTTACCGGGCTACCGTCGCGTATGCAGTCTCTAATGGCTGCAGATGAAAGCCCGAAAAAATAGAGAGGTTCAGAATGTACATATTCGCGAGCTCTATCTCGTACAACATCCTCCACGCCGGAGTATCCCCACCTGAGAAGATTGCTCGCACCGTACTTGTATATGCGGCGTTGATACTCGTCCTCAGATTCGTTGGTCGCCGCACGCTCGCGCAGCTAAACCCATTTGACCTTGTGGTGCTTCTGCTCCTTTCAAACGTTGTTCAGAACGCAATTATTGGGCCAGACAACTCAGTCACGGGTGGAGTCATTGGAGCCTTTACCCTCGTTGCGCTCAATGAGATAGTTGTTCGAGTAGCCCGCAGACACACTCGACTGAACGACATTCTTGCCGGGCGACGCAGCGAACTCATCTCTAACGGCAAGATCAATGAACGCGGCCTAAAAAGCTCTGGCCTAAATGAGGCTGAACTGACCGAATTCGTTCACGCTGACTCTCTAGACGACATAGAGCGCATGACCCTCCTCCCGGGCGGCAAGATTGATGTTCATAAAAAGGGGCCATCGGAGCCTGCGACCCGAGCAGATCTAGCGCGCGTCTCTGAGCAACTTGCGGCTCTCCAAGTCTCCGTGGCTGCACTCTCAAAAAATTGACCTGAGATTTGATTGCTCCGTGCCCTACGCTCGGGGCATGCGCAGAATTACACACTGGACAAATGGAGCCCCCTTCGCCAGTCTCGGGGATTCGCCGCCAAGGATTCACGCAGTACATGACCCTGTCACGGGAGAGACCCAGGCAGAGGTCGAACTAGCGAGTCGTGAAGACGTTGATTTCATTGTCTCTGCTGCGACCACAGCTGCGGCAGCATGGGGGCAGACCTCACTATCTCGACGCTCTCGAGTGCTATTCGCTTTTAGGGAACTGATGGAGGCGGCTGCAGACGACCTTGCGCACATCATCTCCTCTGAGCACGGCAAAGTTCTAAGCGATGCGCGTGGAGAGGTTGCGCGCGGCATTGAGGTAATCGAGTTTGCCTGCGGCATCCCCCACCTTCTCAAAGGCTCCCATTCGGAGAGCGTCTCAACTGAGACTGATGTCCACTCCACGCGCCAACCCCTTGGAGTAGTCGCAGGGATCACTCCCTTTAATTTTCCAGCGATGGTCCCCATGTGGATGTTCCCGATTGCAATTGCATGCGGAAATGCCTTCATCCTGAAGCCGAGTGAACGCGACCCATCGGCATCTATTCGAATTGCAGAGATTTGGAGAGATGCTGGACTCCCCGATGGAGTCTTCAATGTCATACAGGGCGACAAGGTCGCAGTAGATGCACTCCTTGAGCACCCGAGTGTAAAAGCAATTTCATTTGTCGGCTCAACTCCAATTGCACGCTACGTATACGAAACAGGCACGAAGCATGGAAAGCGCGTTCAGGCCCTCGGCGGCGCTAAGAACCACATGATCGTGCTCCCAGATGCAGACCTTGAGACTGCAGCAGACGCAGCAGTTAACGCAGGTTACGGATCTGCTGGAGAGCGCTGCATGGCCATCTCCGTAGTTGTCGCTGTCGGCGGAGTTGCAGATGAATTAGTGAGCATGATCGCTGAGAGGACCCGCGTTATTAATGTAGGGCCGAGCCTCGACCCGACCTCCGAGATGGGGCCGGTAGTCACCGGAGCACACCGTGACCGCGTGCGCGACTACATCGACGCAGGAGAGAACTCTGGCGCCACAATCGTTGTCGATGGTCGAGGGGTTGAGGTAGCAGGGAACGAAGGCGGATTCTGGGTCGGGCCTACCCTCATCGACCATGTCACTACTGCAATGAGCGTCTACACAGACGAGATATTCGGGCCGGTCCTATGTGTTGTGCGCGTCGATACATATGAGCAGGCCGTCTCGTTAGTAGCGGAGAATCCCTATGGCAATGGAGTCGCGATTTTTACTCGTGATGGTGGCGCAGCACGTAGATTCGCAAATGAAGTAGATGCTGGGATGGTCGGGATCAATGTTCCGATCCCTGTACCAGTTGCGTATTACTCATTCGGCGGGTGGGGCCACAGCCTCTTCGGTGATACTCATGTGCACGGCACCGAGGGTGTGCACTTCTATACACGCGGCAAGGTAGTAACTACTCGCTGGGCCGACCCGTCTACCCGCGGTACCGATCTTGGGTTCCCCACAAATAAGTAAGGACTAACAAACAGATACGAGTGCTACGCCGTATCGCGCTTTGTGCGGCGAGCACTCACGATCGCCCCAGTCGCAAGTATGGAGATACTCACTACCAGAATCATTGTCGACAGCACATTGATCTGAGGCGGCGTTGCAGTGCGCGACTGCCCAAAGATGCGCACCGGGAATGTCGTCGTGCTCGGGCCCGAGACAAAATACGTGATTATGAAGTCGTCTATCGAGAGCGCAAACGAGAGCAGCGCTGCTGCGAGGATTCCAGGGGTGATCAGTGGAAGGGTGACCCTCCAGAATGTTCGGGTTGGGCTAGCACCAAGATCCATAGCGGCATCCTCAAGGGTCCAGTCGAACCCACGCAGCCGTGCCCGCACAGTTAGGGCTACATAGCTCACAAGAAACATGATGTGGGCGATAACAATCGTTGCGAAGCCAAGTGAGAACGAAATATTCAAGAGCAGCATTGTTGGGGCGAGAAAAAGGGTTAGCAGCGACGCTCCTAGGACGATCTCGGGAGCGGTTAGCGGAAGCACCAAGAGGAAGTTGACTAAACCTCCGCCCTTAAATCGATAGCGCACCAGCCCAATCGCCACAAAGGTTCCAATAACAGTCGCTACAGCCGTTGAGAGCAAAGAAACTTTAAGGCTAAGGAGCAGAGCATCGACAAGCGCCTGATCGGCGAATGGGTGCAGCCAGTTGTCGAACGTAAATCTGTTCCAGACAGCATTGAAGCGCCCAACTGGCTGGTTAAAGGAGAACGCAACGATTACAAAGATTGGTAAGAACAGGTAGAGGAGTCCACCGGCAGCGAAGAGGTTGATGATGAAACGGCCGAGTTTCCCTGCAGGCGAGGTAACTGTTCCGTACTGCTCTCTCTGCTTGTTTGCTCTGCCTACGACCGCGCTCACGCGATCTCCTCTGTCCCGAGGAGTCGCGAGTAAATCGCAACAACCACCATAACTATCGCGATAAATACAAAAGAGAGTGCCGCTGCTATTGGGTAGTTGTTCTGCACCAAGAATTGATCCTGAACGACGTTACCGATCATTGTTGTCTTGGCGTTACCTAGGTAGTAGGA
>CAMDSG010000091.1 GCA_945907055.1 Bifidobacterium breve
CTCGGTACGCCCACGTTTGAGCGCACCTATGTCGACGCGAATATTCATCACAGCGTTGGTGCGGATTGGTCTTGCCACACTGGAGCCCTGAGCACTGACAGTCTTCGCAGCGCAGAGTTCGAGTAGCGCGTCTGCGGCATAGGCCTCAGGTGTCGCGTACTCGCCACTTTTACGTGCAGCCTTGAAGATCTCGTCTTGAAGTGGGGTTAAGGCCGCCATGAGAAGAGCACCATTAGCGACCGTCATGTGGGCCTTCAAATTGAAGGCTCCGTCGGGGTCAATCCACGATTTTAGAGAACGGTTTTTATGTATGCGTTTGTGGCGCTCGACCTCGTCTGTGGCGGCTGCTATGACGCGTGATGCTTCATCGCGCAGGGTTCGTACTGTTGCAGATTTAGCGAGGTTTAAGAGGCGTTCCTCGGAATGTGGCTCTGCGGTAGCGCCGCGTGCTACCTCTACGGCCTGAGCAGTAGAGATCTTCCCAGCGCTCACGGCCTCGAGAGTCTGGGGGAGGTGACGTAATTGGTCGGCGAGTATCACCACGGCCTGTGCCTCGTAGATCGGGGTCCCTGTATGGAGTGCTACCCACTCTGCCGAGTTTTTTGAGCCCCCAACTCGCCATGCTTCTGTTGTGCCGACTCGCCCAATGGCCGAGGTACGCAGACCATCAATCAAACGGCGTGCGTCCTCTGAGATCCGAACGAGTTCGGCGGCGGATTTCCCGTCGATCACATCGACATCTATACGTGAGGCGATTTCTCGGAGGTGTGTGACTGCTGTTTTGAGTTCATCGAACATATGTTCGACTCTAACAGGGGGGTGTGACAGGGAAGAAGGAGCGGTATGAAATTCCTAATTCAGAGAGTTTGCCGATAGCAAGAGGCCTATGCGCGCCCGGCCCACATCTCGCGCTCGCTACTGAATGGGTCGTTTATGACTCCAGCATCAGTTGAGTCGAAACGCATAGTTGTTCGAGTCGCCTCTGTGTAGGAGTCCCACCCAGGGTTGCCATCGTGAGCAAAACGTATCCACGCTGGCTGCATCAAATCCACAAGCCCTTGGCGGTCATCGCCGGTGCCGATCAACATCTCGAAGGCATCGAGATTGTCGAAGACGAATGGAATCTCGAGCGCATGGCAAGACTTGAGAATGCCACCGAACGCAGGGCTAGCCCATGTGAACCAGTACATCCATGCCTCGCGTCCCTGTGCTACCTGTGCCTCGGCCATACGAATGACCGGTAGTCGAAACATTTGATCGGTCATGTAAGCAATCAAAATGTCAGTAGTAGTTGCTTCTGGGCGCGCAGCCTCATATGCAGAGAGCATCGCTTCGGCGCTACTCCCCACTGTCTTGGAGGCTTCCTCTAAGACTTCTTCGCGCGTAATGGTTGCTATTCGCGGATCCATTAGAGCAAATAGGGCGAACTCGTCGCGTGTGGATCCGGTTAAGAGTTTTACGTCTCCAAGACCCTTGCTAATTCCAACGAGTGGAGCGTCGGGGAGCATGTCGTTGTCGATTACCGGGGTGAATGGCATATCTAGTCGACCACCAGACATCAGCGAAATCTGAGCATCAAGGAGTGACTGAACCGAGAGAGCTTGGAGCTCCTCGACCGTTGTGACTCCAGCGTGCTCCATGATCAGCTTTGCGTTAAGCGTTGCGTCCTCGGCGGAGGTGCAGAAGTTTGCGCCACCGCTCTGCGTTATTGCCTTTTGAAATAGTCCCTGTGCTGCTGGCAGCCCAAGGAGAGTAGAGATACTCATTGCTCCCGCAGACTCACCGAATACGGTTACGTTTGATGGGTCGCCGCCAAAGTTAGAGATGTTGTCGCGAACCCATGCAAGAGCAGCAACCTGATCAAGGCTGCCAGCAAGACCCGATCCCCGAAACGCCTCTCCACCAAGATCGGCAAGATGAAGAAATCCGAAGACCGCGAGTCGGTAGTTAATGGTTACAACTACAACGTCTCCCTGCTCTGCGAGTTTTGTGCCGTCATATACCGGTAGCGATCCCGAACCGTTTAGAAACGCCCCTCCATGGATCCAAACCATCACTGGGCGGGAACCCTCAAGGCTCGGTGTCCAGACATTTAGTGTGAGGCTCGTTGCTTCATCCTGAACAGACTGTGGGGCGCCGGGAGCAAGTGCTGCATCCATCATTGAGGGCATCTGGGGGACGATTGGGCCGAGGTGCTCTGCATCTAGAACCTCAGACCACGGCTCAACCGGTGCTGGAGGCATGAAGCGAAGCGCGCCGACAGGGGGTGCAGCGAATGGGATCCCGGCGAAGCGGCTATGCCGATCGTGGGTGGTCCCGCGAATAGGGCCGTGAGTGGTCTCAACTATCGGGTGGCTCATTGAATGCTCCTATTGTGCTTAGAGTCGACAGCCCTACAAGATAGGGCACCACTAAATAGTAGATCGCAATGATAGATGGCGCCTATCGATCTGATCAGCCGCTACCGTCAGACAATTATCTTGAGTTAACCCTAGAGATTTAGACCGAGAAAAACGGGGAATAATGAGTTCCGATGTAATAGTGCGAGTGACAGCAAATTGAGCGCCCTCTCTGGGAGAGCCTCGATCGTTGGGGTTGGAGAGACTGAGTATCTGAGGGGCTCGCCGCGACTCCCCGTTGAGATGATGCTGGAGGCCTCCATCAAAGCAATCTCCGATGCGGGCCTCACAGCGCAGGATATTGACGGGATACTTCCCCCGCCTGGATATACGACAGTTGAGGAGTTGGCGGTCAACCTTGGTATCGAGGACCTTGCGTTTTCATCAACGGTCCACATGGGGGGCGCATCCTCAACTGCTGCAATACAGAACGCTGCTATGGCAGTGGCAACCGGCGTCGCTAAGAATGTTCTCGTTGTCGTCGGATGGAACGGCTACTCAGCATTTCGACCGCGTGATGGCGTTCCGGTCCCGAAGCGTGGCTTTGACGCGAACGCTGTTGGGGACACGGTGCTCGATTTTTACCTTCCCTACGGAGCGCGTTCCGCAGCCCAGTTTTACGGTTGGATCGCAACTCGCCACCGAGAGATGTACGGAACACTCGAGACAGACACGGGCGAGGTAGCGCTTGCATGTCGCTCTCATGCCCAGACGAGTGAACTGGCACTCATGCGCGGTAGACCGCTCACGATGGAGGACTATCTCGCATCGCCGTGGGTATCAGAGCCGTTCCGGCTCCTTGATTGCTGCCTTGAAACAGACTGTGCGGTTGCAATAGTTGTCGCATCTACAGAGCGCGCACGCGATTTTCCCCACGACCCTGTAGTTGTGCTTGGAGTAGGCGAGGGCCATCCGTACCCAGCGGATGACATCGCAGGGCGCCCTGACCCGTTTCACATTGGCTTGAGTGATGCTGCTCCACGCGCGTTTGCAATGGCTGGGGTCTCACCTCAAGATATGGACTTCCTCCAAATCTATGACTGCTTTACCTATGTTGTGCTTCTCCAACTAGAGGCGCTTGGGCTCTGCGAGCGGGGTGGCGCGGGGGAGTTTGTTCGCGATGGGCGCATCAAACTCGGTGGCGAGTTCCCACTCAACACGCATGGCGGTTTGCTGTCACAGGGGCACATGTGGGGGATGAACCATGTAGTCGAGGCAGTAAGGCAGCTTCGCCATGAGCGTGGTGACGGCCAAGTAAAGGGTGCAGAGCTTGGAGTTGTAACCGGATGGGGAGATTTTGGCGATGGCTCAATCGCAATTCTCGGGAGGGATCGATGAATCAACGTGAAGGGCACTCGCTACCACCGAGAGACCGGATACTCCCAAACCCGTCAGGACTAAACGCTGAGTTTTATCGAATCGCAGCAGAGACAGGCACCTTAAATGTTCAGCGGTGTAACGACTGCGGCGTCTATCGGCACCCTCCGCGCTTTAGCTGCGCGCATTGCGGCTCTGGTGCATGGAGTTGGAGCCCTACAAGTATGCGCGGTGTGGTTTGGTCTTGGACAATTACGCACCGCGCAATAGATCCTGCCTTTGCAGAGCAGCTTCCCTATGCGGTGGTTGTAGTGGAGCTCGAAGAAGGGGTGCGCGTTGTTGGCAATCTGGCGGGTCTAGCAATTTTAGAACTTCGAATCGGTTTAGAGGTAAATGTTTCGCTCGATTTACGCAGCGACAACATTGCTCTTATCGACTTTATCCCTCGGTGACTGCAATCTCTCGAAGAAGGTATGGCTCTAGATAAATCAATCGCGCTGCTGGCACGACAGCGCGAATGCGTGCCTCTGCAGCATCAATCGCAGCGGCAATAGAGGGTAAATCGGGGGGAACAAATGCAATTTTTGCTCCGACTAATAGGTCATCGGGGCCGAGATGAAGTCTGCGCAGGTGAATATGACTCCAGACCGATTGCAATGCCCGGGTTGGCGAATAGTGCGGCGATGATAGCCCGTCGGCTTCCTTCATGTATGTGCTTTGTCTACCCGATCGCATCCCAGAGCATTGACCCGGGCTCCACTTTGTTTGGATTGTCAAGCAAAAACGTAGGGTCGCCTTTATCTATGTGCCCCATAAGTCCGTTGTAGATTCCGTAACCAGCAAGGCGGCGTAAACGAGTGGAGAATGTTGAAGCGACCTCTCGTGGGATTCCAAGTTGCTGATTCTCCTGCTGGCGTAAGAATCCTGCGCAGTAGTTCATGGCTATGCCTACACGATCCTCATTCGTTGAGTTTGCTCCACCACCGTGCCAGAGGCTTCCGTTCCAGATCAGAACACTTCCGCGTGCCATCTCTGCGGGAAAAGATTCATAATGAGTACCAAAGTCTGGGGCGCTGTCAAGAAGGTGTGAACCTCCGATAAGTCGCGTGGCTCCGTTCTCTGCGGTGAAGTCTGTTAGGGCCCACATTGAGTTGCAGACGAGCGGAGCATGCGGGCGCTCCAACGGGATGAGTTGATCATCGGCGTGTAGAGGTTGTGGCGTCTCGCCCGGTTGAATGCGGATCGATGAGAGTGAGGAGATCAGGCACCCATCATCGAGGACCTGCTCGACGATAGGGAGGACACTCTCGTGAACGGGGACACGCTGCCAGATTTGGCTGCGGGCAAGCAGGTTATAAACGCGCAGCGTCTTGTGGCCCTCAAACGAGTTCTTAGCGGGTGCGACCTCTAGCAGCGTCTCAAGTCTTACTAAGTCATGAGTAAGTAATGCGATGAGTTCGGGCTCGATAGCGTTCTCAACGACGCTCCATCCAGCAGTTGCTATTTGCTCGACATGGGTGACAAGAACATCGGGGGTTAGCACGCTCTTCAGGGTACCGCGAAGTCTGGCGGGTAGCCTGTCCTCATGGCTATTTACGCGTTAGGCAAGTACACGCCGCAGATTGATCCGACAGCGTTTATCCACCCTGATGCAACGGTTATCGGCAACGTCACTATTGGGGCAGAGTCTTCAGTGTGGCCGAGAGCGGTTCTTAGAGGCGATTATGGAGCGATCGTTATCGGCGCACGAACCAATATCCAAGACGGTTCGGTTATACACGCAACACATGCGATGCCGACTGTTATCGGCGACGACTGCGTGATCGGGCACCTCGTCCACATGGAGTGCTGCACCGTTGAGAGCGGCTCGCTCATCGGCTCCGGCTCAATCGTTCTTCATCGGGCTCTAATCAGAAGCGGAGCACTTGTAGCCGCTGCAGCGCTCGTTCCAAATGGCATGGAGGTTCCCTCCGGAGCAATGGCTCTCGGGGTGCCAGCGACTCTGCGCCATAATGCGGTGCGGCCCGAGATGATCTCGCTCAACGCTGCCTCCTACGTCGCCAACGCCAAGTACCACGCAAGCGAGTTGAGGCGTATCGACTGACCCCACTGACGGGGTTCTTCTGTCCCGGAAGCGACGACTCGCCCTATGGGGGAGGCAAGCGCCTATTGTCGCGGCTTCACAACATCAATATCTCAAAACCATCAATATCTCAAAACCATCAATATCTCAAAACCATCAATATCTCAAAACAGATGATCCAGGAGCCGATATGCCAGAAGCAGTAATTGTCGCAGCCGCACGTACCCCTATCGGGCGTGCATTTAAGGGTTCGTTTAAAGACGAGCGTGCTGACAACATGGCGGCATTTATTGTCGACACTGTTCTCAACAAGGTTCCTCAGCTCGACCGTCAGTCCATCGACGATCTCATTCTTGGCTGTGGGCTCCCCGGTGGAGAGCAGGGCTTCAACATGGGGCGCGTTGTAGCGATCCTCGCTGGGATGCCTGCAGTTCCTGGCTGCACAATTACTCGCTACTGCTCATCTTCACTTCAGAGCATCAGAATGGCGGCACACGCAGTGCGTGCCGGCGAGGGAGATGCCTTTATAGCCGCAGGCGTTGAGGGTGTTAGCCGTTTTGCAGTTGGTGGATCATCTGACCACACTCCTGGAACTCAGAACCCGATATTCCAAGACTCTGCACTCCGCACGCTTGCTCGCATGAACGGCGATCAAGGAACATGGACCCCACCACAGGGCCTCGCAGATGTCTACATTGCAATGGGTGAGACCGCTGAGAACGTCGCCGAGATTGAGAACGTCACTCGCGACGAGATGGATGACTATGCGTTCCGCTCACAACAGCGCACCGGAGCAGCGATTGATCGCGGGTTCTACGAGCGCGAAATCACTCCTTACACGCTCGCCGATGGAACAGTCGTCTCTGCAGACGACTGCCCCCGCCCATCTACCGAGCGCGAAAAGTTGGGTTCCCTTACTCCCGTATTCCGCCCTACCGGCCGAGTCACTGCCGGTAATGCATGCCCACTCAATGACGGCGCTGCTGCAGTAATTGTTATGAGCGACACGAAGGCTAAGGCCCTTGGGATCAAGCCACTTGCGCGCATCGTTTCATCTGGGGTTAGTGGTCTTGACCCTGAGAT
>CAMDSG010000092.1 GCA_945907055.1 Bifidobacterium breve
TCCGGATCCGGCGGAGCGAGCAGAGGCCGTAGCGCCTCAGGCTCTCCGCGCAGCAGAAGCGAGAATGCGAGCGAGCCCAACTGGGCACGTGACGAACCTCGTGGAGCCGGCCGCCCAGACTTCCGTGGTGATTCCCGCTCAGATTCTCGCGGTGATTCTCGTGGTCCTCGTAGTGACTCACGATCAGATTCACGTGGTGATTCTCGCGGTGATTCTCATGGTCCTCGTAGTGATTCACGTGGTGATTCTCGCGGTGATTCACGATCAGATTCTCGCGGCGGGCCTCGCTCAGAGTCTCGTGGTGATTCTCGCGGCGATTCGCGCGGCGGGCCTCGCTCAGAGTCTCGTGGTGATTTCCGAGGTGATTCTCGCGGCGATTCTCGCGGCGGGCCTCGCTCAGATTCTCGTGGCGACTCTCGCGGTCCTCGTAGTGATTCACGCTCAGATTCACGCGGTGACTCTCGCTCAGATTTCCGCGGCGATTCTCGTGGCGATTCTCGTGGTGCTGCGCGCAGCGACTCACGTGCAGACTTCCGTGGCGATTCTCGCGGTGGGCCTCGCTCAGAGTCTCGTGGCGATTCTCGCGGTGGGCCTCGCTCTGATTCTCGTGGCGATTCACGCTCAGATTCTCGCGGTGACTCGCGTTCTGAGACTCGTAGCGCACCTCGAAGTGCCAATCCACGCGGTGCAAGCCGTGGCGAGAGCCGCGGAGCACCTTCACGTGGAGCCGGTGCAGGCGGTCGTGAGCGCAGTGGTGGGGCTGGTAGCTCTAAGCCACGCTCGCCACGCGACTGATCTGGGCGCCTAACAAATATGTTGAGAGTGATACCGCTGGCCTACTGGGTCAGCGGTATCACTATTTTCAGGCTGTCTCTATCTACGGGAATACGTACTCAACCTCTGCGAATTCATCGGTTGCGAATGCGTAGAGGAAGCACAGCGTCTCAGTGCCTGTATTCCTCACGAAGTGCGGCATCGTTCCAGGGACGAAGACAATTGCTCCTGGCTCGACAGCCTCCTCTACTCCATCGAGGTAGACGGAGCCGTTCCCTGAAGTGAAGTAATAGAACTCGTGATGAGTGTGGTGGTGGAGTGCGCCCTCGACACTCGACCCTGCCTTTATCTCAGCGGTTCCAACTGTAAATCCGGCCGTCGGGGTTCTATCCGCGGAGAGCAGAGTTCTCCAGGAGACGATCCCGTCCCATCCCTCCACTTCACTATCGCGCTCGTGGGCAACATGAGCCTTTACTTCATCCATTTGGGCCAATCCACCCATCTCTAAGCACCCTGAAGAGTGTCGCGATTATTTGCCCATAGCCTAAGGTCACAACCCGCTACGCGGATACCATCGGAGAAATGTTTTCGCCTGTGGTGCGCAATTCGCCACCACCTCTTAGGGAGCGCAATGACAGTAGATATCGGTCGCATAGGAGTCTGGAGTGGAGTATTCGATGCCCACCCAATGAGCGCGGTACAAGATGCCTGCGTAGAGATCGAGGCAATGGGCTACTCCACAGTCTGGCTACCCGAGGCAGTGGGGCGCGATCCCTTTGTAGCCGCAGGAGCCTGCCTCGCCGCGACGACTTCACTGCGCCTCGCCACCGGTATCGCGAATATTTATGCGCGTGACCCAATGACGACGGTTGCATGTCAGCGCACACTCGCCGAGGCATACCCCGGTAGGTTCATGCTCGGGCTTGGGGTTAGTCATCATCACCTTGTTGAGCGCCTGCGCAAGCACGACTACTCAAAGCCGCTTGCCTATATGCAGGAGTACCTAAAGGCTATGGACGAAGCAATGTTCGTAGCAGTTGGCCCCGAGGAAGATCCCGGGCGCGTGATCGCAGCGCTTGGCCCCAAGATGCTCAAGACTGCAGCGACGCAGGCCACTGGCGCACACCCATACTTGACAACTCCCGAGCACACATTGCGCGCAAGGGAAGTAATGGGGGAGGGGGCATTGCTCGCTCCTGAGCAGATGGTGGTGGTCGAGACCGACCCTGAGAAGGCGAGATCAGTAGGGCGAAAGAGTCTTGCTATCTACCTGCGAGCACCTAACTACCAGCGCAATCTCTTAACCCTTGGTTTCGAGGAGTCCGATTGGGCGGACCCCAATAACGCGAGCGACCGCCTCGTGGACGGACTCATTGCATGGGGCACCCCAGAGCAGATCAAAGTTCGAGTCGATGCTCATCTGGCTGCTGGGGCAGATCACGTCTGCATCCAAACCCTCCGCGCCGATACGAAGATGCCGCTAGACGACTGGCGCGCTATGGCTGCAGTTCTTAATTAGCTGGTTCTTAATTAGCTGGTCTTAATTAGCTGGTTCTTTACCCCTGGGTCTCGACATCAACTACGAGAACAGAACATGCTGCGTGATGCACAACTCTGTTCGCGACACTTCCCTGAAAGAACCTCTTCTTGGTGTGCATGCCGTGATTGCCTACGACGATTAGATCAGCGCTTAAATCCCTTGCGAGTTCTATAAGAACATCTGCTGGCTCGCCACCGAGAGAGTGCTCTGTTACCGGTACCCCAGCCTCCGAGGCGATAGCGCGAGCCGATGCGATTGCTGTCTCGTTCTCGGCTTCAATGGCCTCGTCGAGCGCCTCGAAATCGATAGATGCAGCACCTGGGGCGCTGTCAGCGATACCGGCAGCTATCGAGGTTACGGGCTTGAATCCGTGAGCGATGTGGAGTGTCGCTCCGGATATCTTTGCTAGCCCTGCGGCGTGGCCAACGACTGCAAGATCCTTATCTGTGCCATTGGTTCCTACAACGATTGACTTATACATTGGCATTCCTCCGGGCTCACAAGTTTGGCTGGCCCGAGTGGTTAGGGCAGCTGGTCAGAGCGAAGGGTAGCGAACTTTCGGCCGCTAGCCGTGCTCGCTACCCTTCACCTCTCTATAGAGCCCTCTGGGCCTCGGCGTTAGCGCCCGCTCCAGTTGTTGACCCCGACTGTTGCGTTGGACCTCTCTGTATTCAACGCGAACGGCTGGGAGTTAGCGACGACTCGATTGGAGTTATTCGAGATATTTACCGACGACCATCTCGAGACTGTGATGAGAGATCGGTGCAGATTGTTACGTCGAAACTCTGTGGGGTCGAGACTGCGGTTTCCGGTGATCGTTGCCCCGGCCCTAAGTGAGTCCGAGCCGTTGCCGATCTCCATCACTAGGTGCCCCTTCACGATGGTGTTATTCGTGATCGATAGACCGGAGGCCTCGCTCGTCTTGTGCCCGGCGAACTGGAAGTACCCAAGGTTGCCTGATTCCCCTGTGTTGGCGGTAATAGTTACGTCCTTCCAGCCGTGTATTGCCGCTGGTTCCGAGTCGAAGAGGTATCTCTTCACATTGGTGAAGTTGTTGCGCTGAATTAGGAGTTTGTTGCCTCCGTGGATCACGATGCCCTGGCGCCCAGCACTAGCCATCGTGTTGTCCTCAATGATTACGTCCTTGAGGAGCTTTCCTCTTGATGTTTGGCTAGCGAGATAGATGAAGTCTCCCCAGACGTTGCGGATGCCGAGGTGATCAACCTTCATATTCTGGGCAACGTCGTCGTCGTTGTCTCCGCCAATGAGGATCCCCATCCAATCTTCGCGGTTGGGGTCGTAGCGTCCACCCGTTGCGGAGCCAACAAGGAATCCGTTAGTGATCCGCACGTTTGTTGCGCCCGAGGTGAAGATCATCGGATTTCCCCAGCGCTTCCGGGCATCGAGTACTTCACCGCTTCCCCAGCGCCAAGGTTGAACTGTGCGCTGAACAATGGTTGAACCGTTTAGGTCGAGCGTGACGTTAGATGCATCGAATGACGGGAGGCTTCGCCACATATTGCCGACGATCCCACCGGTCACGTTCCCGGATCGCTTCCTAAGGAGGAGGGTGTAGTCGGACCAGTAGGTACCAGCCTTGGCGAATCGAATCGTCATTGGTTTTGCGGCGCTCGCTGCTGGGATCGAGGCAACCCACTCCTGGAGAGCGGTTGAGACCTCAGTGGCACCTGTAGCGTCGATGCTGCTCGGCACCGTAAAGACTCCATTTACACCAACTGCCGGCGGGCGCGTTGGGAGCGGTGTAGTGGTAGTTGTCGTGGCAGAGATACCTGCCCCGCCGCAGGTGGTCGAGGGGATTCGTGCCCTCGCGCTCCATGCCGGTGCAGTCTCGGTGGTGCAGATGGTTGCGGCACTTGCCTGCACAATCGGTCCGATTCCAATTGACGCTGTTGTAATAGCGGCTGCCCCCGCAATGAGGGCGAGTCGCCGGGATCCACTTACGGCAAATCGCATTTCCGACCTCCAAGTTGATGCAGCAATTCGGTGAACTGCTCGCTGATCTGTCTCTAATTACTCAACCCATCGTCTTCGGGGGCCTTGTGCCTTGAGGCTCTCCAGGGGAATGACGCGTAAGCCCTATGTTTTGATCGCTGCGCTAGAAAAAAGAGGGTAAAAGTGCCTAGACTAAGAAGCGTTCAAGAATTTAAAAGCGAGTATCTGCCTACTAATTAAAACTCCGGAGATGTAATGACAATTGCCGAGATCGACCTTGCACTAATCGATGGAACCCAAGGTGCACTAGGCCTGACGGATTCAAAAGTCACCCTCGTGGTCAATGTGGCGTCTCAGTGCGGCCTCACCCCTCAATATGAGGGCTTGGTGAGACTCCACGACACCTATCTCGAGAAGGGGCTAGTTGTGCTTGGGGTTCCCTGCAACCAGTTCATGGGCCAGGAGCCTGGGAGTCATGAGGAGATCGCAACCTTCTGTGCCTCAAACTATGGGGTTGATTTTCCACTGACAGAGAAGATCGAGGTCAATGGCGAAGGTAGGCATGCTCTCTATGAGGCGCTTACCCCGGCAGCCGACTCTGAGGGCCACTCTGGTGATATCCGGTGGAACTTCGAGAAGTTCCTCATTGGGCGTGATGGCTCGGTAATCGGGCGTTTTTCGCCGGCTGTTGAGCCAGGGGATGAGGCAATTATCTCAGCAATTGAGGCTGCGCTAATAGCCTGAACGCCTTAAGCGGGTAATCTCCCCCGATGCCTCCGCCGCCCCTGGCGTGTTGGCCACCCCCGGAAGGACACAATGCCCGCGCGCGAAAACCTGCGTAACGTCGCGATTATCGCGCACGTCGATCATGGCAAGACCACACTCGTAGATGCACTGCTCTGGCAGTCAGGCGCGTTTCGTGCCAACCAAGACGTCAACGAGCGAGTCATGGACTCCAACGATCTAGAGCGCGAGAAGGGAATTACGATTCTCGCAAAGAACACCGCGATCAACTTCGGCGATGTGATCATCAACGTTATCGACACCCCCGGCCACGCCGACTTCGGTGGCGAGGTCGAGCGCGGGCTTGCAATGGTTGATGGTGTGCTCCTACTCGTCGATGCAAGTGAGGGGCCACTTCCCCAGACGCGCTTCGTGCTTCGTAAGACGCTTGAGCTGCATCTTCCTGTGATCTTGGTCATTAACAAGGTCGACCGACCAGATGCTCGAATCAAAGAGGTCATCGACGAGGTCTACGAGTTGTTCCTCGATCTTGATGCCTCCGGCGACCAGATTGAGTTTCCAATTATCTATACCAACGCTAAGGCAGGTTGGGCAGCGCTCGAGGAGGGCGTAGAGGGAACCGATCTTGCGCCGCTTCGCGAGATGATCATGAGCCGCATCCCTGCTCCTAGCTACGAGGAGGGCCACCCCTTCCAAGCACTCGTTACCAACTTGGCAGCATCCCCCTATGTCGGGCGTCTTGCTATTTGCCGTGTTCGTAATGGCACTGTAAGTAAAGGCCAGCAGATCGCATGGTGTCGTTCGGATGGATCCATTGAGCGTGTAAAGATCTCCGAGCTCTACATGACAGAGGCACTAGAGCGTGTCGAGGTCGCATCTGCAGGCCCCGGGGACATCATCGCTGTTGCAGGTATCTCGGAGGTCACGATCGGAGAGACGCTTGCCGATCTAGACGACCCGCGACCCCTTCCTCTCCTTGAGATTGACGAGCCAAGCCTCTCAATGACGGTCGGTATCAATACCTCGCCACTCGCTGGAAAAGACGGCGACAAGCTCACGGCGCGTTACCTCGAGCAGCGACTCCAGCAGGAACTAATCGGTAACGTCTCGCTGCAGGTCTTTGATACCGAGCGCCCAGATACATGGGAGGTACGCGGTCGAGGAGAGTTGCAGCTCGCTGTACTCATCGAGACAATGCGACGCGAAGGTTTCGAGCTCACAGTCGGGAAGCCCCAGGTTGTTACCAAAGAGATAAACGGCAAAATTAATGAGCCTGTTGAGCGCATCACCATCGATGTCCCAGAGGACTTCCTCGGCGTGGTTTCGCAGTTGCTAGCGCTTCGTAAGGGGCGCCTAGAGCAGATGGTTAACCATGGCACAGGCTGGGTCCGTATGGACTTCCGTGTGCCGGCACGTGGCCTGATTGGGTTTCGAACGGAGTTCCTAACCGAGACACGCGGAACCGGAATGCTCCATCACGTATTCGACGGATGGATGCCATGGGTAGGGGAGCTACGTACGCGCCCCAACGGCAGCATGGTCGCCGATCGAACCGGTGTTACGAGTACCTACTCGCTCATGACTCTTCAGGAGCGCGGCGCTCTACTCGTTGGACCTTCAGTTGATGTCTATGAAGGAATGATCGTGGGCGAGAACTCTCGCACCGATGAGATGGATGTGAATCCAACCAAAGAGAAGAAACTCACGAACATGCGCGCCGCTGGATCCGATGATCTTGTGCGACTTGTTCCGCCGCGCAACCTCTCACTTGAGCAGGCTCTTGAGTTCATCGCCGACGATGAGTGCGTTGAGGTAACCCCTCACAACGTGCGCCTTCGAAAGAC
>CAMDSG010000093.1 GCA_945907055.1 Bifidobacterium breve
TCATGCGGGGCTACATAAATCTGCGCGATCCTCGCAGTGACATCCCTTCATATGGCGTCGCTTCATATTCTCGAAACACTCCCGACCCAGAACGCGGCCTACGATGAGTGCGTGAGCAGCGCAGAGAGCACCCACGCAGAACCAGTACCGAATCCAGCAGAGTCTTCAAACTCCTCAGCTGAACATGTATTGATCCGGGTCTGGCTGCCAGACCGCCCTGGAGCACTTGGACTCGTAGCCTCAAGAATCGGTGCGATGCGAGGAGACATTGTTGGCATCGATGTCTTAGAGACCGGTGAGGGCGTTGCAGTAGACGAGTTTGCTGTGAATATTCCTGACCCAGAGATGATTCCAATTTTGATCCGCGAGATCGAAGAGGTCGATGGCGTATCAGTCGAGGAGGTTCGAAGGGTTGGGGTATTCCCAGACCCAAGAGTCGATGCGCTGAACTCGGCGGCGACCATCTGCGAAGCAACCTCGATCCCAGATCTCTGGCTACGACTAGCCACCCACACAAAGAACGAGTTCATAGCTGACTGGTCCGCTGTTGTTGATGATGAAAACTTACTCGCATCTTGCGGCGAGCCCCCTGCCCATGCTGTCTTAGATGCGTATGTTGCAGGGATCCGATCATCGCAGCTTGTTACTGCTGGCGCAGCGGGGCCCTCGGATCTGGCCATAGCGGTATTGCCTAAATCAAGAGTCGTCCTGCTACTCGGGCGCGAGGGACATACCTTCAGGCAGAGAGAGCGGCTGCAGCTATTAGCCCTTGCACGTATCGCAGCGAGCATGGCGCCACTGCTCCCTTAATTAGCGTGCAGAGCGGAGGTTCCATTTCTCTAGAAATGGAGTAATGCCGGTACCCTCTTAAATATGACAACCGGCGTCGTTGTATTCACCAGAGACCTTCGGGTTCATGACCACCCTGCACTCGCTGCAGCGATTCGAGAGCACAAGAACATTGTTCCGCTCTTTGTATTTGATGACGGGGTAGCGCGCGCTGATTTTCGCCCTGCCAACAGAACCGCATTCATGCTTGAGTCGCTCGCCGATCTTGATTCTTCGCTGCAGAGTCGGGGGGCAACACTCATATATCGCCAGGGCAACTGGGCAGAGGAAGTATTAGCGCTTGCAGAGGAGGTAAGTGCATCTGCTATTCACCTCTCAGAGGATGTAAGCGGATTCTCAACACGCAGAATTGCTCAACTAACAGAGCGCGCTAGGGGCTCAGAGATCCGGGTGCAGGCTCATCCCGGTGTAATGGTCATCTCGCCTGGGGATGTTCTCCCCACAGGCGGAGATCACTTCAAAGTTTTCACGCCTTACTATCGAAAATGGCTCGCTCTTCCTTGGCGAACTCCGATAGCGGCGCCCAAGGAAATACTCTCCGTTCAGGGCCTTGATTCGCTAAGCATGCCAGGAATTGAGGAACTCTCTACTGGCCCGCTATCACCAAATCGCGTGAATGGCGGCGAGGGTATTGCTCGGCGATTGTTCGCAAGCTGGAGAGAGACCCACCTGCACGAATACGAAGCAATACACAACGATCTGCCGGGTAACTCAACCTCACATCTAGCGCCTTACATACATTTTGGCTGCCTCTCCCCTCTCGAGCTTGCTGCGTCATCATTGGGGCGCGATGGAGCAGAGCAATGGGTTCGACAACTCTGCTGGCGAGACTTCTACCACCAGGTTCTCGCTGCGCGTCCCGACGCATCGTGGGCTGACTTTAAGCATCGCGGAGATCACTGGATCGACGACCCCGCTGCACTCCAAGCTTGGAAGGAAGGGCGCACAGGGTTCCCTGTCGTTGATGCCGGTATGCGCCAACTCTTAGATGAGGGATTCATGCATAACCGCACTCGCATGATTGTCGCTTCGTTCTTAACCAAGGACCTAGGTATCGACTGGCGCCACGGAGCGCGCCACTTCCTCGAGTGGCTGACCGATGGAGACATTGCAAACAACAACCTCAACTGGCAATGGACCGCAGGCACAGGCACCGATACAAACCCGAATCGCATATTTAACCCTACGGTTCAGGGTCAGCGCTTCGATCCAAAGGGAGAGTATGTAAGGCGTTACGTCAATGAGCTAGCGAGCATTCCGGATGGTTCGCTGCATACTCTCGGACCGTTGGAGCGTGCTGCGCTTGGGTACCCCGACCCGATAGTGGACCACCACGAAGCGATAGCCGAGTATCGATTACGCAGAGCCTAAAGACTCTGAGATATTTAGAGGCTTTAATCTCTCTGTATTAGTAGCGGGGATGAGTGCGCGTCGCCTCAAACTTCGCCCTATCCTCTAGCGATGGTTGAGATTCGCGAGGCGCAATCCAATGAGATTAAGTCCGTCGCCGCAACGATGGCGCGCGCATTTGACGACTCACCTGTGACTCAATGGATTATGCCCATCGACCGACTTCGCCCGATCGCTCTTCGCGCTTTTTTTGGAGCGGCTGCACATGACGCTCACCGACATGGCAAGGTCTGGGTTGCGATTGAGGCAAGCGCAGTAATCGGAGCCTCCGTCTGGTTACCACCCCGGCTCTATCCACCTACCCCTAAGAGAGGGCGGGCAACGCTTTTTCCAATCATTCGTCTCGCACCTATCGCACCGTTTGCTCTGATACGCGCTCTCAAGTATCAAAATGGTGTTGGGCGCAGGCACTTAAAGGACGAGCACTGGTATTTAGGAACCCTAGGGGTTGAGCCGCAGCATCAAGGCCGCGGCATCGGAGGTTTGCTCATACAACCCGGCATTACAAGTGCTGAGAGCGAGGGCGTGCCCTGCTATTTAGAGACCGAGAAGATACGCAACCTGCCCTTCTACGGACGCTACGGGTTCAAGGTCACCGAGGAGTTCATCCCAACCCCAGACGGCCCACCTATCTGGACGATGACACGCAACGCTTAAGGCCTTACTAGTCAGGCGTCAAAACTCGAGGATACAAATGTCTCGAGTTGACGCAGGTTGCGGCACTCGAATACTCCGTCACAGTAAATGCCGTAATCACCGACGACAGAGTCTCCCGTATTCCAATACCCCCGCGGCTCGGGGTTTAGCCAGAACAACTTGCGAGATCGCTCACGAATCTCCTTGAGTACCGATGCCTGAGTTGCGTGGTAGTTATTTCGTGCATCACCAAGGATGATCACCGTTGTCTTCTTCGTAATCTCGCCCATGTGGCGCTGGGCAAATATCTCTAATGCATGTCCGTAGTCGGAGTGCCCGTCTACCCAGATCACATCTGCTTCGCTATTCACTCTCTGGACCGCTTCAGTAATCTCATCTGATTCCTCAAAGAAGCGCGTTACTTCATCTATTCCGTCGATAAAGACCCAAGAGCGGACCTTTGAGAACTGCCCCGCCATTGCGTAGACAAACTGAAGAGTAAAGCGCGCAAAGGACGCTACAGATCCGGATATATCCGCAATTACCATGATCTCTGGTTTAGAGGGCCTTGGGTTACGGAACTTTGGCTCTAGTGGGACACCTCCGTAGGAGAGCGAGTGGCGAACTGTTTTGCGAAAGTCGAGTTGCCCTCGACGCCGACGCTTGCGTCGCTGCGCTAGACGCGCTGCTAGCGCACGGGTCAGCGGTTCAATAGCTCTCTGCAACTGAAGCATCTCTTCGCGCGATGCGTGCATGAACTCAACATCCTCTGGGAGAGGCTTACGCAAGGTGCGCGCCATCGCCTCAACGCCGCGATCCGCAATGAGCCTCCTGCGAATCTCCTCCTCAACCATCTCTTTAAATTTCTTGATCTTCATCTTGTGGTCATCAGAGGCAAGGCGCTCAGCGAGCGCGTCGTCCGGCGCATCACGCTCTTCACGCGATGTAGACATCATCTTCTCGGCCACACCATCAAGATCGAGTTGGCGAAGAGTTCGGTAGAGGTAATAGGTCCCACCGACCGGCCGGCCAGGCTCCATTCCCGCAAATCGAGATACAGCCATCGCAGCGATATTGCGCAGCATCTCGTCGTCAGACTTCATGAGGGCCTGCATCAGCATCTTGGCGAGGTCTTCGTTGCTTACGCCTTCACCCCCACCGCCGCCTCCAGGTTGCTTACCGGCACCACCGCCCTCCGGGGCTTCGCGATCATCATTTGATGAGTCCGAGTTTTCGTCTCCATCTACACCTGGGCTCCAACGCGCGAAATAGACCTCAAAAACCGTGTCGAAAGCCGGCCAATGCTGGTGATGCTTAACGAGGGTTGCAGCGAGCGCTGACTTAAAAGACGCGCGGTCCTCTAACTCGATGTACTCAACAGCACGCATCGCATCAAGATTCTCAGTCATTGAGACAGGTAGACCCGCCGCACGCAATTCATGCACAAAGCCTTGGAGCACATCAAGCAGGTTGCCCGAGGTCACTACTCCAGGCGGCATCTCAAATGTGTTGCGGTTCATCGCATTGAATACCTTTGCGGAGTTGAAGGCCACCTCAAGATCGCTTCGGGCCAATCGGCAGCGGGCTGTCGACCCCAATCTCTTTTCTGGCCTTCATAATGTCAGATTGGTACTTAAGCAGAACATGCAGAGTGTCAGTAATGACCTGAGGATCTATCTGCGTGTGACCAAGGTAGAGAAGAGTACGCGCCCAGTCGATTGTCTCAGAGATTGAAGGCGCCTTCTTTATGTCAAGTGCTCGAATTGAGCGAACGACCTGAGCGACCTGCTCTGCCAATGCGTCATCGATCTCGGGGACCCTCACGCGAACAATCTCTCGCTCGCGATCAAGGTCTGGGTAATCGATGTGCAGGAATAAGCAGCGACGCTTGAGTGCCTCAGAGAGTTCACGAGTGTTGTTTGAGGTGAGCATCACGATTGGGCGTTGATTCCCCGTTACCGTGCCGAGCTCAGGAATAGAGACTTGGAAGTCTGAGAGAACTTCTAACAAGAGCGCCTCGGTCTCCACCTCCACGCGGTCAACCTCATCAATGAGAAGAACAACCGGCTCCTCCGAGCGAATCGCCGCAAGAAGCGGGCGCTCTAGGAGAAACTGCTCAGAGAAAATATCGCTCTCAACCGTCTCCCAATCGCGCTCATGCTCGCGGTCGGCCTGAATACGAAGAAGCTGCTTTTTATAGTTCCATTCGTAGATGGCCTTACCCTCGTCTAACCCTTCGTAGCACTGCAGACGGATTAGGCGGGAGTCAGTGATGAGGGCTACGGCCTTAGCGAGTTCGGTCTTGCCGACTCCAGCAGGGCCCTCAATTAGCACTGGCTTCTCAAGCCGATCGGCGAGGTAAATAACCCCTGCAATATTTGCATCAGCCAGATAGTCAACAGCGGCTAGGCGCTCGGTGACATCGGCTACGGATTTAAAGCGCATCGCCATCTCAGGTCCTTACCTGTCCGTCGCCCCAGACGACGTACTTGTATGTAGTTAATTCACGAAGCCCCATTGGGCCACGTGCATGGAGTTTTTGGGTAGATATTCCGATCTCAGCACCGAATCCGAACTCCTCGCCATCTGTAAAGCGTGTCGATGCGTTTACTAATACTGCCGCTGCATCAACCTCGCGGGCAAAGCGGCGGGCTGCCTCAAGATCGGTGGTGACAATTGCCTCACTGTGCCCGGTGCCAAAACGGTTTATATGCGCTATTGCATCGTCCAATGAGGAGACGACTGCAACACTCATTTTCAGCTCGAGAAACTCGCGCCCAAAATCTTCCTCGGTTGCAGGTTGAATGCTAGCCACGCTATCTCGAGATGCTGCATCGCCAACCAACACAACTCCTGCTGCCTCTAGATCCGCGCAGATGATTGGGAGGAGCGTCTCGGCTAGGTCAGCATGTATGACTAGCGACTCTGCTGCATTGCATACGCTGGTTCGCTGCGTTTTGGCGTTCATCACAATGCTTCGCGCCATCTCTGCATCGGCTGATGCATCGACGTATACGTGGCAATTTCCGTCACCATCGATAATGACCGGCACTGTCGCGTTCTCGCGCACACTCTTAATTAGGGCCGGGCCACCACGCGGGATAAGGCAGTCGACATACTCAGTAAGGCGCATCACTCCAATCGCGCTCTCATGAGAAGCATCATCTACGAGCACAAGACAGTCCTCAGGCAGGCCCGCTGCAGCGAATCCTCTGCGCATAGCCTCAGCGATTGCGAGGTTTGAACGCAGTGCGCTTCCGGAGCCGCGCAGTAGTGCAGCGTTCCCGGCCTTCAAACAGAGTCCGGCCGCATCCGCTGTGACGTTAGGGCGGTTTTCATAGATGATCGCTACGACGCCAAGCGGTACGCGTGTGCGAGAGATCTCAAGACCATTGGGGCGTACCCAACTCTCAAGTACTTCCCCGATCGGGTCTGGAAGCGAGGCAACTTGGCGCAGGCCAGCGGCCATCGACTCGATTCGTGCATCCGTCAAGCGCAGTCGATCTAGGGGCCCTGGCTCCATACCAGCGGCCTCGGCGGCTGCTAAATCAAGGGAGTTCTGCTCCTGGATCGTTGTTGCATGGGCCACGAGTGCATCTGAGGCCTCAAGCAATGCAGCGTTCTTCAGAGAGGTAGAGGCGGTGGCGAGAACTCTTGCCGCAGAGCGAGCGCGCCGACCCAGTCCTTGAATTGTGAGTGAGCTCGCTCTCTCCTCCGGCATGGCTTTGGATTGTAGCGGTGCGCTGCCCAATGCCCTCCAAGGATTGATACCGATTGATTCGCCTGAGATCAGGCTCCCGAGAGCTACGCCCCCTCATTGGGATCATTCATCTATGGATTCAGGCTATTTAGGCCGCGAGAAGGGGCCGGGCGAGATCGCCACGGCCCCTACTCAGCGCTCTTCCCATTGTGGGTCCGGTTGTTACCAGACCCTCCCCCCGTACCAATGGGCGAGCG
>CAMDSG010000094.1 GCA_945907055.1 Bifidobacterium breve
AGTCGAGCGCAAGCGATCGCTTATCTTGTCTGCACCAAGGACCTGCTTGACAGCCGCGCCAGGGACATCGAGACGATGAAACTCATCTCTACTCTCTGCGCGTTCGTCGAGCACGCAACTTGATAACTTCAGCCCTATGGGAATGGACATAAGGGGAACAACCGGTCACGTCTTCATCATGAGGGGAAGCCTCACGGAGCTTGCTTGCGATGCGTGGCTACTTCCCTGTGACTCAGCAGGGCGAATCACCAGCGATAAATGGATTGCGAACGACAACCGATTGAGTGTTGGGCCTGCGGACTCATCTGGTTATTTCCCTCTCCACATCTCTCGACCTAACACCTCATGGGAGGAAGGGAGCCGAAGCATCCCTGCGACCGAAGATTCGCCAACTCTCCCAACACCATGGTCGACCGACAGCGCTATTCACGGCTCCGAAAGCATTCAAGAGAGGGTTACAGATTTAGGGCTAAGACTTAAAGCCTTCTTATCTAGCGCGACTAAGCACTATCAAGGTAAGCCGCCCCTATATGGTCGGGCGCGTCACCTCTTCGCAATTCCTCTTATTGGATCAGGAGAGGGCGGTGGTGCCCAATTCAAGGGCCAGTTATGCCGCACTGTCGTTGAGGTAATTCACCAATTCTGCAACTCCAACCCAATAGATGTTGCACTTGTCATGGATGACGATCAATCATTCGCAGCGGCTCAGAGAGCACGCAATGCACTACTCCGAATTCCTGATTTCGAGACCCTCGAGGTAACCACACCCCCGAATTCAATCGGCGTGAATTGGCGCCTCGGAAAACCGGAGATGGTTAGTGCCGCAATTAAACTCGCTAAAGAAGCACGCCAGGGGAAGCTAGTGATATTTGCAGGTGCTGGCTTGAGCGGCGCAGCGGGGCTTCCAGACTGGGATGAACTTCTCGTTGAATTAGCAGAGGGCGAGGTAGTACAAGGAGGAGCAGGTCTCGATGATTTTGAGTCCCTGGATGTTGTTGATCGGGCTCAGATTGTGAGTGAAAAGAAGGGTATTTCCAAGCTGCAAGAAACAGTGAGTGAGAAACTGATCTCCAAACACTATGGGTTAGGAAATGGCCTTATTGCTTCACTGCGCCTAGGCGAAATGGTTACTACTAATTACGACACTCTCATTGAGCAGGCAGATAAAGCCGCTACCAAGGATGGAGAAGAAGCGCTCAGCGTGCTACCAAATAATCGCTCCGATCGGCCAGCACGATGGCTGCTCAAACTGCACGGGTGCATCACGAGGCCGGCGAGCATTGTGATCACACGCGAGGACTACATCCGATATGAAGTAGGCAGAAGTGCCCTTGCCGGTGTAGTCCAATCTCTTCTGCTTACTCGCCATATGCTCTTTATTGGCTTCTCCCTTCGCGACGAAAACTTTCATCGGATCGTTGACGGCGTACGAAGGTCAGTGCTGTTTGGGGAGGATTCACAATCGACATCCAATCAGGGGACTTCAGAAACACAGGGAACTACTGAGCAGCCTTTTGGAACCTCAATCCACCTTTTTGATATGCCATTCATGAGGGAGATTTGGCGTGGGGACGTAAACCCATTGGGAGTCTTGAATAGCTCTCCTAAGGGCAGCAAAGAAGAGCAGAGACTTGCCTCGGCAGAACCAGCACGTGAGTGCGAAATCTTCCTCGACCTGCTTGTGTCTCTCTCGACCGACCATCGTGCCCATCTAATGGATGAAACTTTCGATGTGGAGACCTTGAGCCCAGAAGAGAACCAGATCAGGTCAAGCCTGTTAGACCTAGTGAAAAGCCTATCGAAGGGTGCCGCCCACTCACCCGCCCTTGAATCTGCATCTGCGGAAACGATTAGAGAGATGCTGCACGGTTTCGGCTGGAACGCTAAGAGTTAGCGAGCCTCTCGACGCTCTCGCCTACGCTCAAGCCATCCGGCTAGGCGGCGAAGTTGGCGAGCGAGAAATCTGCGAATCCAGTTCGCACGCCGCTGCACGGAAGGCTCCTCACCCTGTGGTTCTTGCACTGGCCAACTTGGGACTTGTGTAATTCCGCTTTGAACTATCTGCACTGCTTGCCCGGCGTTCTGACTACCCGTATCTACATTCGTCTCTCCAATAGAGGTACCGATCGAGGTGGCAGAGGCTTTGCCTGCTCTATCCCAGCGCTTGACATCTTTTACACCCGTAGTCACAGGCCGTCGCCAAGTAGTAACAGGGCCTAACCCTTCAAGAACGTCAAACATTGCACTTGCAGAAAAACTATGCCCCCTGTTAAGAAATACGAGGCCGCCTTGTTTATCTACTTCTCTAATAATGGTTTCGTGATTGCTGGTCTCTTCGAGGTGAATCACGCGAACGATATCTGAAAACTGATCGCGTGGAAGCCCCGTTGACCGAGCGGGAGGAATCGACCCCAATGCAACCGTCTTGTGGTCAAACCGTATCCCTATGAAAGATTGCTTCTGTGAGCCTGTTCCTTCACCAAGCCTTATAACTAGAAGTTGATCATTATCTCTTGCTTTCCTTGATTCGACATTGAACTCGCTAGTTCGAACTTGCTCAGCAGATTCTTCCGAGGTGTCGACACAAATATGTGACAGCAGCCGATCGGCACCTGGTCTCCCGAGTCGATAGATAAATTCTAGAACCCCCGAACTAAAGACCATCTGGGATATCGCAAGCGAGGCGAACTGGTTAGAAATCACGGTATCGGGATTATCCGACATTGCTCTCCGCTCCATCGCCTTCTATTTCCTGGTTAAACCCATACTCTTCTTGTATCCGCAAGGTCTCACGACGCAGTCCGTGCTCAGGCTCCAACCAGCGCGAGCCTTCCTCTACAGAAATCCAGTCGCTCCATGCTTGCCAGAGCTCTACGGTCGCCCAATCGTATTCATCATCATCGAATTCCTCGCCGACGCTCTCTTCAATATAAGCATCAAGCCTTGCCATGCGAGCCCAAACCAAATCCATGCGTAGGCCCAGGCCCACAAGATCGGTAGCGATGCTCTCCTCATCGGCAAACACGCAGGAATCCTCTAACTCGCTCACAGCATCATCAAATTGACCGATCAAAATGAGACAGCGCGCTCGACTTCTACGAGCCGAGAGAGTCGGTGGACTTCCAGGGCCAAAAAGCTTGGTTCTCTCTGCGACAACAACCGTCAGCATTCCGAGCCCTGCTAGCGGGTCACCCAGAGAAAAGGCAATTAATTCTGCCAGTAGTGCATATTGAGTGATTACCTGAGGATCGCTGAGCCCGTAGTAAGCCACCCGCTCATCTACTAACTCGCGGAGCGCTCCGATTGTCTCGGAGTTCGGATTTGCCTGAGCAGAGGCAATTATAAAATTCTGGCTCGTTCGCTCGGTATCCCAATGAGTAGGACCGAGGACCCTCTCCCGATCAGCGAGAAGCTCTCCGAAAAGCGCGGCGGCCTTAGTATTATCCCCAGCACTTGCGTAAAACTCTGCGATCTGGCCACGCGAATTGAGGGTCCTGGGGTCGTCTGCTCCATAGATCCTCTCGCGATCTGCCAGGAGCATGCGCGTTATGTGAATGCCCTCTTCTGGTCGCCCTCCGAATGCAATAGCTCTCGCAAGATTGCCTCGCGTCACAAAGGTCTGCTCATGGTCAGGCCCGAGAATGCTCTCTCGATCGATAAGTAGTTCCGCAAGCACGGTCTCTGCAGCCTCATATCTGCGACCATCGGTGAGAGCCCTGCCCAAGAACCCGCGCATAACCATTGCCTTGGAGCCCCTGAGGCCCTCAACCTCGCCCCAGATCTCGGCGAGTCGTGAGAATAGATCTATCGCTATCTCGATATTGCCTTCTTCTTGCGCACGCTGAGCCTCGAAACACATCTCATCAAGGACTGTTGAGTCAAAATTGTTTTCCTGCACCTGCCCTACCCCCTACTAGTGGATCTTCAATACTTAAAGAGAATACGGCCAGAGTGGGACATTTATCAGAGGGCCGGCAGAGAAGCAGATCAGATTAAGCCTGTTAGAGCTTGTAAATAGCCTCTCGAAGGGCGACACGAATGCACTGGCCCTTTAATCTGCATCTGCGGAAACTATTAGAGAGATGCTGCACAGCTTCGGCTGGAACGCTAAGAGTTAGCGAGCATCTCGACGCTCGCGTCGATGTTTTAGCCATCGGTCTAGGCGGCGAAGTTGGCGAGCGAGAAATCTACGAATCCAGTTTGCACGTCGCTGCACGAATGGCTCGTCTCCAGAAAACTCCTCGTCATCAACCTCATCATCCCCTAATGATTCGAGAATACTGAACATTGCGTCGAACGAAGGCTCCGGGCCAAACCCACGGTTTAGATGTGCCCCGCCATTGGCGGTCTCTCCAATCATTGTCCCACCAAAATCAGTCGACTCAAGATGCATCACTCTTGCTGATCCCTCGGGGGCTCTGCTCACAAAAGCAGCCATTTCGCCCATTGCCTCAGCTTCAGCTGCTCCCTCAGAGACCGTTTTATGGTCTAGGCGAATTCCAACGAATGAGCACTCAAACGCAGCACGTACCTCTGGGAGCTTGATTACCACTAAGACATCGTCATCGGGAGCAAACCTCCACTGCACTTCAAATTCGTGCCTATCTGCTAGGTGTGTCTGATCCTTGCAGAGTTTCGCCCACATGTTGGCTAACAATATGTTTGAGTTTGGATCTTGTAACTCGAAGACAAACTCCATGCCACCCGGCGAAAAGACCATCAATGGGATCACGCCGAAACCAAATTTGTAGTGGATCATGTGCCGGGCATCGGCTGTCGGATCGGGGAGTATTTCAGAGATCAATTCCGGTTCCGGTTCGGAGTCTTCGCTCTCCTCACTGAATCCATATTCTTCTTTCATACGCAGGGTCTCACGACGCAGACCGTGCTCAGGCTCCAACCAGCGCGAGTCTTCTTCTAACGAAGTCCAGTCGCTCTGTGCTCGGAAGAACTCTGTAGTTGCCCAAGCGTCACCGTCAAAATCAAATTCTTCGGCACCGTTCTCTTCAATGTAAGCCTCAAGCCTTGCCATGCGAGCCCAAACCAGGTCCATACGTAGGCCCATGCCCTCAAGATCGGTAGCGATACTCTCCTCGTCGGCATACACGCATGAATCCTCTAACTCACTGACTGCATCATCAAACTGACCGATTAAAATCAGGCAACGCGCTCGACCTCTACGAGACGCCAGGGTTAGGGGACTACCCGGGCCAAAGAGTTTTGTTCTCTCTGCGACAACAACTGTCAACATTCCGAGCCCTTCTAGCGGATCCCCCAAAGAAAAGGCAGTCAGATTGGCAAGCACTGCATAGGTATTTATTACATCCGGATTGCTCAGCCCCTCATAGACGACCTGCTGATCGAATAATTCGCGCAGCGCGCCGACTGTCTCGGGATTCGGGTTTGACTTAGCAGAGGCAATTATGAAGTTCTGGCGCGTTCGCTCGGTGTCCCAATGAGTTGAGCCAAGAACTCTCTCCCGGTCAATTAGGAGTTCTCCAAATAGCTCAGCCGCCCTTGCGTTGCCCCCTGCACTTAAGTAGAACTCGGCAATTTGACCACGCGAATTGAGTGTCCTGGGGTCGTCTGCTCCATTGACTCTCTCGCGATCTGCTAGGAGCATGCGCGTGATGTGAATGCCCTCTTCTGGTCGCCCTCCCAATGCAATAGCCCTCGCAAGATTGCCTCGCGTCACAAAGGTCTGCTCATCATCAGGCCCGAGAACACTCTCTCGATCGATGAGTAGTTCCGCAAGCACGGTCTCTGCAGCCTCATATCTGCGACCATCGGTGAGAGCCCTGCCAAGAGATCCGCGCATCACCAATGTCTTGGAGCCAGTGACGCCCTCAACCTCGCCCCATATCTCGGTGAGTCGTGAGAATAGATCTATCGCTATCTCGATATTGCCTTCTTCTTGCGCACGCTGAGCCTCGACGAACATCTCATCAAGGACTGTTGAGTCAAAATTGTCTTCCTGCACCTGCCCTACCCCCTACTAGTGGATACTCAATACTTAAAGAGAGTACCGCCAGGGTGGGACATTTATCAGAGGGGCACCATGGCAGTCCGCGCTCAAGAACTACGCCTACCCACTCTTTTGCCTATTTCCAAAGTAAGCGGTTCTGCATTACTCTCCCCATTGCTTCGAGGCTCTTCGATTTGGGATTCGGCGGACGCTAGGTATGCATATCGGGTGGGATAACGCAGCATCAGAAATGGGGCAGGCACATGGCGAAGAAAGTTGACGCAGGTATCAATGCAGTTAAGGCCATTCGAGGTCAATTACAGATTGACGATGAGTGGGCAGTTGATACGAAGCGCGGCTTCACCTGGTGGTCATACCGACTAGCTCAACATGTTGTAGCGGATCCCCCTCAGAAATGGGAAGACGGCACGGAGACCAGTGCCGTGCGTATATGGACCGAGATACTCCGTGATGTTGACCTCACGCAGGAGAACCTCGATGCAGTTCAGGCGCTCAATATCGAAGAGACGATGAGCGCTCTTGTGATCGATCCCAAGACCCGCACTCTGAATGCGTGCTGCACCGTCTTATTCCATAACGAAAATGCACCAGAGCTCACGCCGATAACAAGCATGGCTGCGATTATTCAAAACTGCGAGGCCCACGCAATTGCTCAGACTCTTGCCGGAGTTTTTGGGGGATCAACCGCAGAGTCTCAGCACCCAAAATCTGGCGAGCGACCAGAGTCTGATGAGATGCTTTTAATTGAGCAAAATCTGGGGCTCGGGATTCCCGAGGCCGGCACCACCTTCGCAGGCGATCTGATCGGCATTGTTCCAGAGTTTCTA
>CAMDSG010000095.1 GCA_945907055.1 Bifidobacterium breve
CGGTCTGTGGTCTAAACCAATCGATATCAATCGAGACCAAATGAGGAGCCAATCCATGCCTGATCCAGCGCTGTACACCCCGACCTTCACCGCCGACTTAATCGTGAGAGCGCTTGAGCAGAACGCAGACCGCCCGACGGTCTATATCGACGGCCAGGTGCTAACTGGTGCACAGGTGCGCGATGAGATGAGTCGTTTTGTTCAGGCTTACGCGAGCTTTGGGATAGGTGTCGGTACCCCGGTATCGATGCTTGCGCTTAATCGCCCTGAGGTTCTCTACTGCATTGGAGCCAATGGAGTCTCGGGTGCGCGCGGTACGCCGCTGCACCCCCTTGGGTCCGTTGATGATCATGTATACGTCCTCGAGGATGCCGGTATACAAGCGCTGATCTTTGATCCGATTTTTGCAGAGCGAGCGAAGGCACTGGGAGAGCGTGTGCCCTCGCTGCAGCTCCTCTCTCTCGGCGCATGCGATGTTGGGGAGGACCTAATTGAGCGAGCGATGGGCTTTACTCCGCAGCCGCTAGTTACCCCAGATGTTGACGCTGAGGATCTCGGTGGTCTTGTCTACACCGGAGGTACAACCGGTAAGCCCAAAGGCGTTATGAGCACCTATCGAAGTGGTGCTGCAATGACCGCAATCCAGATGGCCGAATGGGAATGGCCTGAAGAGCTTCGTTTCTTGATCTGCACACCGCTTAGCCACGCGGGCGCTGCATTCTTCATACCGACTCTTCTGCGCGGTGGTTCGCTAGTCGTGATTCCGTACTTCACTCCAGACTCTTTCCTCGAGACTGTGCAGGAGTTCAAGGTCACAGCAACAATGCTTGTACCTACGATGCTTTACACGATTCTCGACAACCCGCGTATTGACGAGTTCGACCTCTCGTCGCTCGAGACTGTTTATTACGGCGCTGCAGCTGCTTCGCCGACTCGTCTAAAAGAAGCGATTGATAAGTTCGGTCAGATTTTCTTCCAGTTTTATGGACAGGCCGAGTGCCCAATGACGATCACTGTGTTGCGTAAGGGCGAGCATGACACGAATGACCTCGCTCGACTGGCAACTTGTGGACGACCAGTGCCGTGGGTTGATGTTGCGCTCCTCGATGAAGAAGGCAACAAGGTGGCTCGCGGTGAGCCCGGGGAGATCTGTGTACGTGGTCCGCTTGTGATGGGTGGTTACTGGAACAAGCCGGAGGAGACAGCGGCTGCGTTCGAGTTTGGTTGGATGCACACCGGCGATATTGCCCGTGAAGATTCAGAGGGCTTCTACACAATCGTGGATCGCAAGAAGGACATGATCATCTCAGGGGGATTCAATGTTTTCCCACGCGAGATTGAAGACGTGCTTGGAACCCACCCGGCTGTTGCACAGAGTGCAGTGATTGGGGTCCCCGATGAGAAGTGGGGAGAGTCCGTTAAGGCAATCGTGGTGCTTCGCCCTGGACAGAGTGTCGATGCTGATGACCTGATGTCGCTGGTCAAAGAGGCCAAGGGTGCTCATTACGCGCCCAAATCGGTCGAATTTGTTGTGGAGATTCCGTTAAGCCCTCTTGGCAAGCCAGACAAGAAGGCCCTACGCGCGCAGTATTGGTCTGATGCGACGCGTCAGGTCAACTGAGCATTTTCAGGGCTAGGGTCACACTCTTGTGACCACTAATCGAGGTACCTCTGCGCTCCGCTCTCGGGCTGTCGCTGCGCGCAATGGTAAGCGTGAGTGGTGGGTATCCTTCCTCCTCTTCGCTGCACTCGGTGCTGGTTGGGCAATTGCGCTTCCGCTCTTTGGGTCACCGGATGAACCAGCGCACACAATTCGCGCAGCCTCGGTGGCGCGTGGAGAGATGATTGGCGAGCGGATACCAGGCAAGGACGGCGGGTGGCGCTCAGTCCATGTGCCCGAGGTAATGGATAATGCAAACGATGTGGACTGTTATGCATTCCGTCCTGACCTCAGCGCCGCTTGCCTCTCATATGAGGGTAGCGATCGCGAGACCAAGGTAGATACAACTGCCGGGACGTATTTTCCTCCTTACTACTGGGTAGTTGGGCTCCCGTCTCTTATCAGTCCTCAGGCGGGAGGCGTCTACTTGATGCGTTTACTCTCCGCTCTGGTTGCCGCAGCGCTTCTTGCCTGCGCTGTGAGTTCGCTCCGAGGTTTCCCAAATCGGCGCGTTGGCGCAGTTGGGCTAGCGGTTGCAGTCACTCCGATGGTTCTCTTTGTCAACGGGACAGTAAATCCGAGCAGCCTCGAGATATCTGCAGCAATCGCTGCGTGGTGCTCCGCTCTAGCCATCGCAGCGACTCGAGCAGATACACGGATCAACCGAGCAGAGATAGTGCGCCTTGTGGTTGCCTTTAGCGCACTTGGAGTTTCACGTTTGTTCGCCCCAATGTGGATCGTCGGCATACTTATTGTCGTTGGAATGCTAGGTGGGTGGACCGCTATTCGGAGGATGTCGCGAGATCGACGTATGCAAATAGCGGCTGGAATTATAGGCTTAGCAACACTTAGTCAAGTTGTTTGGAACGTCATTGTTCGGCCAGTCGATACTGGTACATCGGTTGAGATCTCTCAATATGAGCTAATTCGAAACACGATTGGTCGCTCTGGATTCTTCTACGACTCAATGATCGGTAATTTTGGTTGGCTGAATGTCAAAGCGCCATACGTCGTGATCCTGATCTGGAGTGCTGCTATCGGGCTTCTTCTAGCGCTTGGGCTATCTCTACCATCACGGCGCGCTGCGTTTGCGTTGCTAATGACTGCCGCGGCGACCGTGCTGCTTCCTTTAGTGAGCGAGTATCGAGAGGTTCCGATCATTGGCCCGTTCTGGCAGGGGAGGTACACGCTGCCGCTTGCAGTAGGTGTACCGATCATCGCTGCATGGATAATCGGGGCCTCGAGTATCGGAGAGCGGCTAGCGCGTAGCCGGTTGCCTCTAATTGTTGGAGCAGCGCTCTTCATTGGTCATTTCTTATCCTTTGCCCAGACTCTTAGGCGCTTCAGCGTTGGATACAACGGTTCGTTTATGTATTGGCGCACGCCTTCTTGGTCGCCGCCTCTAGGGGCCCTGCCGATAACGCTTGGGTTTGGTCTCGTGCTTATTATTTGGTACCTATGGGTGCTTGGCCCCTCTCCAGAGGATATTGAGATAGCGGTTGATGCAGCCATTGATTGATCGTGATCTACTTGAGAAGCAAAGGTGTTCGTAATGATCTCTGAAATTTTTGATGAGTCAGCGTGGGATGAGGTTGCGGGTTTCGACCTGGTGGATATCACGTATCACCGCGCAAAGAATCAGGGAACCGTTCGCGTTGCCTTTAACCGTCCAGAGATTCGAAATGCGTTTCGTCCGTCGACTGTTGATGAGCTTTACCGAGTTCTTGACCACGCCCGCCAGAGTTCGGATGTCGGGTGCGTATTGCTGACAGGCAACGGGCCATCGCCTAAAGATGGAGGGTGGGCCTTCTGCTCAGGGGGCGACCAGCGAATTCGCGGCAAGGATGGTTACCGCTATGCCGAGGGTGACACAGCGGCGACGATTGACCCCGCTCGCTCGGGGCGTCTCCACATACTTGAGGTACAGCGCCTTATTCGCTTCATGCCCAAAGTGGTAATAGCTGTTGTGCCCGGCTGGGCTGCCGGTGGTGGACACAGTCTCCATGTTGTCGCCGATCTAACCATCGCAAGCCGCGAACACGCGCGCTTTAAGCAGACCGATGCAGACGTAGCGTCCTTCGATGGAGGCTTTGGCTCCGCTTACCTTGCCCGCCAGGTTGGGCAGAAATTTGCCCGTGAGATATTTTTTCTAGGCGATGAGTACTCGGCCGAGGATGCGTATCGAATGGGGATGGTTAACGCAGTGGTTGAGCATGCAGACCTTGAGAAGGTTGCACTCGAGTGGGGAGCAAAGATCAATGCGAAGAGCCCGACCGCCCAGCGAATGCTGAAGTATTCCTTCAACCTCATCGACGATGGGTTAGTAGGTCAACAGATTTTTGCGGGGGAGGCGACCCGACTTGCTTACATGACAGATGAAGCAACGGAGGGGCGCGACTCGTTCTTAGAGAAACGTGATCCTGATTGGTCTGAGTACCCCTGGCACTTCTAGGCCAGCCTTGAACCGCCTCTCAAAGCGATAAGACTGTGCTTAAAGGCTGTCCTCAAAGACTGCGCTCAAAGACTGTCCTCAAAGGCTGGGGAGAGTTGATAGCGGTGCTGCAGCCCCATATCGGTAACCCTGCAACTCGGTACACCCAAGGTCTTGGGCGATCCACGCCTGCTCGTCAGTCTCAACGCCCTCCGCTACTACCTCTAGGCGCAGGACTCTTCCAATCTCAGCGACTCCACGCACAATCGCACGGTCTAGAGCATTCGTAGTGAGCCCAGCGGTGAAGGTTCGATCGATCTTGACTACATCAATTGGGAAGCGTTTGATTGCTGAGAGGCTTGCCCAGCCGGTTCCGTAGTCGTCAAGAGATACCGACATTCCGTGATCGCGAAGCTGGGTGAGATTGCGCTCAACGAGAGCGACGTCACCCATCAACACACTCTCTGTTACCTCTACTCCTAAGCGGTCCAGAGCAACGCCATGCTCCCCAACTGCAGCAAGTATCCGTGAGGCACAGTTACGACGCATCAGAGCCTGCCCGGAGAGGTTCATCCAGACTCGAGGCAAGACCTTGACGGAAGTAGCGGCAAGATCGGCAACGATGAGCTCAAGTACCCGATCCCCTAGGTCGTGGATCAGGCCACTCGACTCTGCTGTAGGGATGAATCCCTCTGGGAGAACCATTCCATCCGCGCGTGGCCAGCGAACCAGAGCCTCATAGGAAGCGACCTTTCGTGTCTCCGCAAGCACTATCGGTTGGTAGTGGACAGCAAACTCGTTCTGGCTAATTGCTCGATGCATCTCACTCTGCAGGGCTAGGCGATCCGTGGCCTCTGCCACCATGCGCGCGTCGTAGCGAGCAACCACGCCAGGGCCTTGACGCTTCGCTGCGTACATAGCAACATCGGCATTTCGAAGAAGATCATCTTGGATGCTTGTGCTATTCGCAGTACAGGCAACGCCGATGCTTGCAGTGACGTGTAGTTCAGTCCCACTGATTGAGAGGGGAGCGCGCAGAGCGGCTTGTATGCGCGCGGCAAGCATCTCTGCTGAATCGAGATCAGTTAACGGGGAGAGCACAACAATCTCATCGCCACCGAGTCGAGCAACTACGTCGTTGCCTCTAGCGACATTGCGGATCCTCACTGCAACTTCACGTATCAAGTCGTCGCCTGCGCGATGTCCGAGGCTGTCGTTTACCAACTTAAAGTGGTCGATGTCGATCATCGCTAGAGATACAGGGGACTCCGTAGGGGAGGCGAGTGCGCCAGCGAGATGCTCCTCAAACGCAAGTCTGTTTGGGAGGCCTGTAAGTGCATCAGTTCGTGCCTGCGCATGGAGTGCCGCAACTAGACGAATCTGATCACTTGCGTCGCGAGCATTTACGAGGATGCCGGCAATTGCTGGGTCATCAATGCGGTTCTCAAGACTGCAGTGAACCTCTCGAATTGTTCCGCCGAGACCCCAGAAGGAACCGCTAAAGCGCGTAGAAGAACTAGGGGTACTTGCAATGCGCTGCCACTCGAGGGCAAAACGTCTCCGGTCTTTGGGGTGAATCCTGAGAGAGATAGGGCGGCTAATTAGGGACCCCGATTCAGCTTCAAGCATCTCATCGGCCGCAGGGTCAGATTTGAGAATGCGCCCATCGACCCCAACTACAAGGTGCGCCTCGCCAAGGTGGGCGGAGTAGTCACGATCAAGATTCGGCGAGAGACTCGGCGGCATAGGGTGGTCTGACTGAGATGAAAAGGCGAGGAGTTGAGGGGGCATGAACCCCTATCGGCACCTCATGTCCCCTTCTTGACCACATAGCGTGGGAAATATTTATTAGCGGTGGAGTGAGGTTCTTGAAGCGATGTTCCCTGGATCGCTGTCGTCTCCGGGTGGGTCTATAGGCCCATAAACGACGGGCTGAGGCCTCGAGTTGAGTGGGGTTCTTGGAGGCTTCACAAAGACTTTTCTTCCCCGTATACCGCTCGGGCCAAATATCCGGTAGCCTCTCGGGCAACCGAGGCCCCGATGTGCCCCGGCTCGAGTTAGGGCAAGCCTCCTCGCTGCCGTCGTCGCTACTGCGATGGTTGTGTCGTGAAGGGTGCGATCTTCCTTCTCGCTACATCCCGTCTCTTGGCCTTCGGGCTAGCAGACGACCAGCAAGGAGCAATAAGGATGCCTACAGGCACCGTCAAGTGGTTCAACGCCGAAAAGGGCTATGGCTTCATTTCCCGTGAAGGTGGAGCGGACGTTTTCGTCCACTTCTCCGCAATCGAGGGCTCGGGTTACCGTTCACTCGAAGAGGGACAGAACGTGGAGTTTGAGTCCGGCCCCGGCCGTAAAGGTGAGGAAGCTCGCGACGTTCGCGTCATCTGAGTCAATCACGTTTTCCAAACGTATAGGAGAGGCCGATCGGGTTCGCCCGGTCGGCTTTTTCGCGTCTGGAGTAGAACTCTGCGGCCCGACATTTACGAATCTGCGAGAGTATTGAGATGAAGATCAAGGCTGCTGAGACTCTGCGAATACAAATCCCGCTGGTAAACCCATTTCATACAGTGCATTCAGAGCAGAGCATGCGCGAGTTGCTGCTACTGCACATCACCACTGATCTTGGCGATGGATGGGGCGAGTGCAGTGCGTTCCCAACGAGTGGTTACTCGCAAGAGACCCTGGACTCTGCGCAGAACAAAATTGAAGGCCT
>CAMDSG010000096.1 GCA_945907055.1 Bifidobacterium breve
TCGACGACGAACGACACCCGAGCGCGTCGTTGGTCTGGCACCAGCGTCATAGCTGCGCGCCGGGCAACATCATCGATGCTCCACCACGGCACGCGCCAAGCCACGATCCCAACCAGTAGAACGCCGAATAGATCAGCCTGCACCCCGGCGATGAGCAGAACCGCTCCGACCAGAGCCGCAATCGGGAGTATCGCCAACGACCCTGGAATATTTAGTCTCTCCATTATTTTGGTAATCGCGGTGCGCTGAAGTATCCAACAAATTATGAAGACAAAAAGCAGCACAGAGCCATAGAGAATTTGAACCTTCGACTCTGAGTCCCCAGACCAGTCTGCTACGCGCGTGAGGAACGTTCCCTCGAGCGCCATGCCCGCGGTAAATACAAGTGCAGACGTAATGAAGATCGCGCGGAAAGCCTTTACGCCTTTGACAAAGCCCCAAGCGCTGGAAATCGATTCCTGAACGGTCTCAATCTCGCCTAGTGGTGCGTTGAGTGAGCGACCCTTTAGGGAGCGAGGCAGAAAATATGCGAGGCCTAACAATCCAATCGGGCATACATATAGGAGCGTGTAGAGAGGGATATCGAGTCGCGTGAGAAGCACCGGAGCAGCGGAGGCAACCACCAATCCAACAAACTGCCCCGCATAACGCCAACTAATTACCCAAGGAAAAACAGTACGACTTTCAGCAGCGTTGAAGTGATCTCCGAGCATCGCCCAGATAATCAACGGAAGTAGGAAGTTCACCTGATCGGCGAGCACAACCGCTAAACCTGTACCTATCAGACTCAATCGCTCACTTGAATTGGCGATTAGAACAAGCGCTACAACGAAGAGAATGCCATAAGCACTCGCTACACGTACGAAAGCCTTCTCCCGTTTTATGCGATCGATCCAGGTGACCTGCGCAAAGGCGACCGCGAGGAGCCCGAGCCCGCCAAGCGGGTAGATGATGACAAGCCCCTTAAGGCCGGCCAAGTTAATGAAGCGAGCGACTGCGACGATCTCGGCAATAAATCCAATAGCAAAGACCGCTGAGAGTGCAATGGTCAGCGAGAAGGCTCGCTTCTTGAGGTGGCGTCCATGACCGGAGCCCTCGACGTTCTCGAGGCGCTGACCCCTGGATTCGCTAAAAGTTGCTTCATTAACAGCCCCCAACTGATCAACATCAGATGCGGGCTTCGATGATGGGCGCGAAGTTGGGGCCGCAAAACCCCAAGGATCGTCGCTGCCTAGGTCCTTAGGTGATTCATCCATTCGCACAATCTACAAGTAAGGTAACCGTCTACCGATTTTTATTCTTCGATTATGCCAAAACTTTCACCTTCATAAACTTCCCCATCACTACAACTGTAAGCATCAAGGATAAAGAAATGGTCAGGTTCGTTGACTTATCGGCTGGAGACGAAAACGATCTCGCTGAGCTGAAGACCATATTCCTTACCTGCTTCCCGAAGTATGCGTTTTTCGTTCCGGAGATTGATGAAGCTTTCACAGAGCCCGAACGCAGCGGAGAGCGCATAGTCCATCAGGTAATCGCTTATGTGGAGGGCGCACCTGCAGGGATGGCGATCGTCCACACGAATCTCCAGCGAGGTGTCAACCTCATTCATTTCATAGCTGTTCTAGAAGAATTTCGAGGCCCCGTCCCTGGTGAGTCGTCGTTGGTGCGAAGGATCATTGGATTCGCTGGCCAGCAGGCTGCCCAAGCCTCCCTCCGCCACGGAGTCGATACGCATCACGGATTTGTCTGCGAGTCATACGCGGAGAGCGTGGAGATCTGGGAACGTCTCGGTTATACGACCCTCTGCAGCGATTACGCCGAGCCAAACTATGGAAGGGACTGGGCTCTCCACGGGGATCCAGAGCTTCTCTCAAGAATTCTCATGGGTCAGCTCTCAGCGGCTTCAGCCTCCTCGAACGCTGATCTTCGCCAAGCAGGCATCGAAGCCTTCCTCCTTGACCACTACCATTTACCGAGAAATAACAAAAAAGTTACCGAGCTCTTAGGGCCCGCGTAGCCACATATTTCTTAATGCGGTAACGATTCGGTTGAGAGGCGAAGCCATGACCCCGTGAGTTAGAGTTCCGCTGACAACTTTTGAAGGCTCTAGGAGAGCCACCTAGTACAAGGACTAAAAATGACCACAGTGATCTCTATCCACTCCTTCCGCGGCGGAACAGGCAAGAGCAACACCACTGCAAATGTCGCCGCCCGCTTAACTGCAGAAGGAAACAGAGTCGCTGTAATCGACACTGACATCCAGAGCCCTGGAGTTCATGTCATCTTTGGTTTCGAAGACACACCTGAGCCCACGCTCAACGACTACCTCTGGGGCCGCTCCTCCATCGCTGAGGCTGCGCACGAGATTACTGATCGCGTATCCATGGACATGACCGTCGCTGATGGCGGAAAGCTCTGGCTCATCCCATCAAGCATCAAGCCTGGCGATATTGCTCGCGTTCTTCGCGAGGGTTACGACGTCGGAACATTGAACGATGGTTTTCGCACCGCCTCCAAAGACCTCAACCTTGATTACCTATTAATCGACACACACCCAGGTCTTAACGAAGAGACTCTTCTCTCCTTCACGATCAGCGACGTGCTTCTCCTTCTGCTTCGCCCTGACCGTCAAGACTTCCAGGGAACCGCAGTGACCGTCGATGTTGCACGCAGACTTGATGTCCCTAATCTCTTCCTCGTTCTTAACAAAATCCCTTCAAATGTAGATGTCGACGACCTACGCGAGCAGATGACCGCTGCATACGGAGCTGAGACGGCTGGATTCCTTCCTCTTGCTGAAGAGGTTGTCGAGAACGCATCAGGTGGCCTCTTCTCCCTCACATCGCCAGACCACCCTTGGTCACAGGAGATCGGCAAGATCGTCGCTCGCATTCAGGCCAACTAGTCAACCCGCAAGACTCATAAGAGAGCGGAGGCTCAGCATGTCTTCACCGTCAGATTTTGGGTCATCAGACTCAGGAGCATCAGGCTTTGAATCAGAGCCAATGCTCGGAGTCGCCGACTGGACTGAACTCCCCACCGACGAGAGGCGCTGCCTCCGCTGGATGCTGCGCACTGGAGAGGTAACCACTCTTCAAACATCCGAGGAGCTCGGAATGGATGAAGACGCTTCGCGAGTAGTACTTGAGGCCTTAGTCGCGAGAAAGCTTGCAGTATTCATAGACGAGAAAATCGTCTACGTCGGCAACGTCGGAAGACGAACTGCTCGTTTCAAGCCGGGCGGCATGTGGGACGCTTTGGCCGACAAATTGATTGACGAGTGAGGCGCTCCAGTCATTAATCGCTGAGCAAATTGGTGCGATTGGTAAAATTGCTTCCGACGCGCGAAACCTCGAATTTGTCGACCTGCCATAACTGCATATCTGGATTGGTAGCGTCGTCTGCAGGGTTCCCCTTGAGACTCGTCATCCCAAGAAGTTGGCGGGCTCGATCTGGAAGTTCTTCCACTCTCGAAGGCGTGAGGGACAGCGCAGATGCCTCCTCAGGTACCAGCCATCCCAGCATGTAACTGAGGTATAGGCCTTTGCGAACTCGATCCGATGTTTGATTCGCTCCTCCCTGGTGGAGCGTGCTTCCAAGCCATAAGACTGCGTCACCTCTTTCAAGATCCACTGGTTGAGCGAGTCTCGGGTCAACCGCCTGGTCGATAGGCAAACGATGGGTGCGCGGTATCACCATCGTTGCCCCGGCCTCTGCATCGAAGTCCCCAATCGCGATCATTGCTGAAACCTGTAAGTCGATACCCAAGCGAGCAGGAATCGCCCAATTGATATCATCGCGATGAAGCACTTGCGCCTTGTCTCCGGGTTGAAGAAAAATTAATCCGGCAAGGCTCAACCAGTAATCTCCACAATTTGGAAGAAGCACTAGATCCATCACTCCTAATAAGGTCGGATCCAGAAGACACTCGCTGACGAAAACATCGCTCTTCATTGCCAGCCCCTGCACTCTTACCGTGGTCGCTCCGAAAAAATCTCCCTGTAACCCGTCACCGAATCCACTACTGCGGGCTGATACGTAAGGGTCGAGATCAGAGTTGAGTTCTGCGACTGTGTCTAGCCCTAGTAATCCGGTTACAACTACAGCACCATCGCGCAGAAGTAACTCGGCAATCTTTTCAGCAGAAGTTCCAGAAGGGACTCGTTGGATCTCAAGATCCGGCGAGGGTCCAGATTCGATGGATTCCTCGTTCGATTTGGCTCCGAATGCTGTCATGCGTACTGCCCTTCAATCATTAATTGAGTCTCGACGTTCTCTCGCTAAATAAGGCTTTTACCCTGATAATTGCCCCCCTTTACGCTATCCGCTCCCTGAGAGTAAAGTCTTGCCGGAATCATTCAATTGTAAACGGAGGCGCATGCCAGTACCACTCCCAACTACCGAGGTCAATCTCCACCCGCCTGAACATGATGAGATAGTGATTACGGCGCGAGCCTGTGTGAGCGCGCTCCGGGGTGATGGCCAGTTACAGGATCTACAGCGCTACGTACTCTGCGCCCACATTGAGTCAATGTGCGGTCTGCACCTAGAGGTTGATTCCCTAGAGCACATTGGCCCAGAAGAATTCGCTGAGGCGATGCGTTACCGCGAAGAAGGATTTCGCATTCGCATGGTCCAGACCATGCTTCTTGGAGCGTTTGTTGCAAGCCCACCCGAGGATGCGACCATTGACCGCATCGCCCTCTACGCAGAGGAGCTCTCGGTAAGCGACGGAATGATCGAGATTGGGCATGAGATAGCGCACGGCTCACACAACCTTGTGCTCGCGGACTTTTCGCGCGCCGGCTACCACGCACACCTAGACACGCCGATTGAGAACATTCTCCACACGCGCTCATTACTCTCGGACGACTGGGACCCTATATACGACGAGCCCGACCTTGCTCAGCGGTGGGATGACCTTCAGAATCTTCCACCGGGCACGGTAGGTCGAGGAGTCTGGGAGTTCTACCGAGCCCGCGGGTTCTCTTTTCCCGGAGCACCGGGTAGCGCGCCTCCCCTACTTTCTCAGCATGATTGGATTCATGTAATCGCAGATTACGGCTCAACTGTTGAGTCCGAGATTGAGGTATTCGGACTCATCTCACGAGCCGATGATGATCCCCGTGCGTTCTCGCTTCTTGCAATGGTCCTATGCCTCTTCGAGACAGGGATGCTCAACTCGGCAGCAATTTTCCAATTTGACCCCGGGCACCTAACCCATGACGCGAGGCGCATGGGGATCCGCCTGGCTGACGCTATGTATCGGGGGGCAATTATTGGCGCCCATTTCTCTGGCCAAGACCTTCTCGAGATCGACTGGTTTAAGCACGCACATAAGACCGTTGAAGAGGTCCGCGAGATGGTTGGCATCCCGCCGAAGTCTGAGGCCGCAATTGCAGCAGGAGCGGTTGGACCCTGGGAGCCGGGAGGCATTAGTCCCTTCCAACTGAAACTTGGTATGAGCGTTGCCGTCGAACGCGGCGAGGAGTACGACAGCCACGGTGCAACCGTTCTTGCGGGCGCGTCAGAGGGCTATTAAACAGTTTTAGCCGAACCAATAATTTCGAGATTTATGAGACCTAAAGGTGTATTCATGCGCGCCATTTCAAGCCACTTAAAACCTCTCTCCGCTGCCTTGTGCATTGCGCTTCTGCTAGGAGCCTGCTCATCGGAGGGGAACGAGGTCGGAGACAAATTCTCGGTGTGTCAGGAGTTTGATGGCCCCCAAATACGCGACAGGTCGTTCAATCAAAATGCTGATGAAGGTCTTATTAGAGCCGAGAGAAAGCTGAATATCAAGGCTATTCGGAGCAATGCTGAGAACACAGACGACTATCGAAGCATCGTTCAAGGTTTTCTCGCGCGTCGATGCGACCTCATCATTACTAACGGCATGCGCACCGAACCGGAGGTCCGCATTGCAGCGAAGCAAGATCCTTCCCAGAACTTCTCAGTACTAGACGCAACGCTCCAAGATGACTCAGAGCAAGCAACACCGACCGAAAAAAATGTCGAGGAGATTACCTTCGAAACCGACCAAGCTGCATTCCTCGCCGGATACCTAGCCGCGGGTGTAACCAAGACCGGTATCATCGGCACATACGGAGGGATGCAGATCTCCCCTGTGACTGTGTTCATGGATGGGTTATCAGCAGGCATCAAGAAATACAACGAAGACCACTCAACCTCTGTAAAGCTCCTCGGATGGGATGGAGCCAGCGGGAGATTCGTTGGTAATTTTACAGACAGGTCAACGGGTCAATCAATTACGCGCGAGTTCATCGCTGCCGGTGCTGACATAATCATGCCTCTCGGTGGAGCGGCGTCTCTAGGAACCGTTGCAGAGTTTCGAGAGAAACAGTACGACGACCGCTCGATCATCTGGGCAGATGTTGACGGCTGCACCACTCTGCCCGGTGACTGCAAGTACTTCTTAACCACGGTCGAGAAACGTCTAGACAATGCAGTCTTCGAGGCTATCGAGTCCGCCGTTAACGACGACTTCAAGGGAACAGTCCGTACTGAGACTCTCAAGAATGATGGTGTAGGCCTTGCGCCGTTCCACTCCTTTGATTCACGAGTACCTGCTTCACTCAAAAAAGAACTCGCCAAATACCGCTCAAGAATAATCGCAGGGACCCAGCCCACCCGCTGAGGCTTCATGCGAGGCGCTCTTACTCTCCGGCTGGTGACAGAGTCGCTGCAACCATTGCCGGCAGTCAGTTTTTTAGGGCTCTACTCTTCTCAATAATCTCAGAGAAGAAGTCTGAACCGGTTAGTTCGCTCACAGATTTATG
>CAMDSG010000097.1 GCA_945907055.1 Bifidobacterium breve
CCATCGATTGTAATGGGGCTCTTCGTCTATACAACTTGGGTACTCGCGTTTGGCGTCTCCGGATTTGCTGGAGCCCTAGCGCTTGCCTGCCTGATGCTCCCCGTTATCATCCGATCAACTGAAGAGATGCTGCGACTGGTCCCAATTGATCAGAGGCAATCTGCATACGCTCTTGGGGGCAGGAGAGCCGGAACGATATTCCGCGTCGTCCTGCCAGCTGCTGCTCCCGGAATCGTAAGTGGTGTCCTTCTAGCAGTGGCTCGAGCTGCAGGAGAGACCGCTCCATTACTATTTACGATTCTCACGGTAAACGCTGTAAATACAGATATTTTTCATGGAGCTAACACCGCTCTTTCGGTACAGATCTTCAGGAATGCACAGCAAGTTTTCCCTGGGCCGCAGGAACGTGCATGGGGCGCAGCATTAACCCTTCTCTTGATCGTCTTTATCTTCACATTGATCGCCCGGGCTGTCTCGGCCATATTTGCTAGGAAGCATCAAATATGAGCACTATCTCTGATTCGCCTGACACACAAGAACTTGAGGTACATGCCACTAGCGTCCATAGGGTGGAGAACGCAATGAAAGAGAATGAAGATGCTAAACGAGAGGCTGTGTTTGTCGCTTCGGATGTGAAGGTTAGCTATGGCGATCATCTAGCGGTAGCCGGCGTGAGCATGGAGATCATGCAGCAACACATCACAGCGATTATTGGTCCATCTGGCTGCGGAAAATCCACGCTGCTGCGTTGCTTTAACCGCATGAACGACTTTGTGCCGAGCGCTCGAGTGGAGGGCACAATTCGCTACCACGGTGAAGACCTATACGACTCGAAAGTAGATGCCGCAGAGGTTCGTCGCCGCATTGGAATGGTCTTTCAAAAGCCCAACCCATTCCCTAAATCGATCTTTGACAACGTTGCTTATGGGCCGCGTATTAATCGCATGAAGGTTGATCTAGCTGCAACTGTGGAGGAGGCACTCACTCGAGCGGCCCTCTGGGATGAGGTAAAAGACAAACTAAAGAAGAGTGCTTTTGCGCTATCGGGGGGTCAGCAGCAGCGCCTTTGTATTGCGCGCGCTCTCGCTGTAAAGCCGGATGTGATCTTGATGGACGAGCCCTGCTCTGCCCTTGACCCAATCGCTACAGCGCGTATCGAAGATCTGATGGTTGAACTCAAACGCGACTACACGATCGTGATTGTGACCCACAATATGCAGCAGGCAGCGCGAGTCTCAGACATGACGGCCTTCTTAACTACAGAGGTTGATGACAACGGTGCTAGATCGGGCAGGCTTGTGGAGTTCGACCGAACTGAGAAGATCTTCACACAGCCGGGTGACCCGCGCACCGAGGGATATATCACTGGGAGGTTCGGATGACACTTCGCCGGGCTGAACAGAGCGAACTTAATCCTCCAGTAGACGGTGGCCTGCAGCGCCTTGTGGCAGCAATAAGGCTCCTCCCAGACGCCGTCGTTGTGGTCGACGATGCAGGCGTCGAGGTGATGCGCAGTCTCGCTGCGGATCGCTTTCTTGAGGCTCGCCATACTGATGCGATCGCAGCGGCCGCTCTAGAAGAGATGCTTATCGATGCTTGCCGGGGAGAGTCTTCAACACGAGAACTTCAACTCTACGGCCCGCCTCGCGAAGTGCTCTCCTTTACAGCACACCCCCTTGTCGAGGCCGGCCAGATTCTCGGAGCAATGGTTGTAATTCGAGATATGACCGATGCGCGGCGCACTGATGAAGTGCGTAGAGACTTTGTCGCCAATGTGAGCCACGAACTAAAGACACCGGTGGGCGCACTAGGCCTGCTCGCGGACACGATCTCCGCTGGAGGAGATGAAGCGGTGACGATGCAGCTTGCCGATCGGATTGCGCGCGAAGCAGAGCGGCTTGCAAAGATTATTGACGACCTTCTTGACCTAAGCATCATTGAGTCTCAGGAGCATCCCGAGCGAGACCTTGTGCCTCTAACGCTTATTGTCGATCAATCTGTCGAACGTTCCCGACCAGGGGCTGAGGCGCTTGGTATCAAGTTAGTTAGTTCGCCGATCTCCCCTACATTGGCGGCTCGCTGTGATCGTCGCCAGGTAGTGATGGCGATTACAAACCTCATAGATAACGCTATGAAGTACTCAGAGCGCGGCAGCACTGTTGAGATCAATACGTCTGAGATCAGTACCGCTACGACAAGCAAGCTCGTTGAGATTGCTGTATGCGACGAGGGCATCGGAATTCCATCACGAGATCTCGAGCGTATATTTGAGCGCTTTTACCGAGTTGATCGTGCGCGCAGTCGCGCTACCGGTGGAACTGGTTTAGGGCTATCGATTGTCCGCCACATCGCTCAGGCGCATGGTGGCGAGGTAGCCGTTGAGTCGACAGAGGGAATCGGATCGAAGTTTAGATTTCGAATCCCAATTGAGTCGGCTAGTGCAATGCGAATGTTCGAAGAAGCCTCAACAAACCTAGGAGACCTCCATGGCTGACCCCCAGCTAATTCTTGTTGTAGATGATGAGCCCTCGTATAGAGATGCGCTCTCTGTAGCGCTCCAGCGCGAGGGTTTTGCTGTTGATACGGCGGCTGATGGTGTAGAGGCGCTTGAGCGTTTCGCTGCCTCTCGCCCGGCATTGATACTCCTTGATGTAATGCTCCCGAGAATCTCCGGGGTAGATGTTTGTCGCGAGATTCGCAAGACCTCAAGAGTCCCCATCATCATGGTTACAGCGCGCAACGCTGAGATTGATGCAGTAGTTGGGCTTGAGGTCGGGGCAGACGACTACGTGACCAAGCCCTTCAGGCTCAGAGAGTTAATTGCGCGGGTCAGAGCCGCCCTGCGTCGACTCCCAGGTGACTTAGAGGAGCAAGGCGAGCGTGCTGATCAAATAGAGGTCGGCGAGGTGAGGCTCGATGCTGCCCGACACGAGGTATCAGTACGCGGGGAGCAGGTCCAGTTGCCTCTTAAGGAGTTTGATCTACTAGAGCTGCTGCTTATTAACGCAGGGCGCGTGCTGACTCGTGATGTGCTTATAGATCGAATCTGGGGACCCAACTATTACGGGGATACCAAGACTCTCGACGTACACATCAAGCGACTCCGATCCAAGATCGAGGACGACCCAGCGGCCCCCGAGCGCATTCTTACCGTGCGCGGAGTCGGCTATCGCTACGAGCGCGCACACGCTCCACTCATTTAAAATCTTGCGGGAGTTACAGGTTCGCTAGCGCTTTGCCGTACTCATCGTGAGCACGCGCAGTGGAGAGCGTTGTTGTAGCGAAGGTAGCGGCGATCTTTCCTTCTTTGTCTACGATGAAAGATGCACGGTTAGCGCAGCCGACTACCTCGTTGAAGACCCCGTAGGCCTGTGTGGTGGCGCCATGCGGCCAGAAATCAGAGAGCACAGGGAAACTAAATCCCTCGCGCTCCGACCACACATCATGAGAATGGCGAGTGGCACAAGAGATAGCTATCACCGCAGCGCCAGCATTCTCAAAGGTAGAAGGATCGTCACGAATCTCGCATAGCTCATCTTGGCAGATCCCTGAAAATGGGAACGGTATGAAAACGATTACTACCGGCTGTACACCGCGGTAGTCGCTGAGGCTGACGTCATTACCTGCTTGGTCCTTGAGCGTGAAATCAGGTGCAACTTGGCCTACTTCGAGCGACATTTATATTCTCCAGTTTGGATTAGGTGCGAGCACGAAAGTTTCTTTCGATGACTAAATCATACGCGAGGAGGGATCCGAATTCTCACTCGGCATGATTAAAGCAAATTTTGCTTAGCTAAATGCTGAGGGCTTTGGAGACTCTCTCAGCCGCTCCGGTTAGGGATCCACGTGCAATGCCTACGAGCGGGGTTACGGCCACGTACCCGACACCGATTAAAGCAACGTCGCTCTCCGGGTCTGGTTCGCGCCCGCCTCCCTCGAATGTGAGGCGCAGATCCCCCCCGCTGTGATCCGCATTGTTAACCCAAACCTCTCCGTAGCGAGCCAACTGCGCCTCACGTACTCCTAATACATCAGCAAAAAGACGGTTCGGTACGTTGACGTTGAGTACAGCAGGCATGAGCTCTCCGCTTGCCTCCATTGCCCACTCCGCAGCGGCCGGTGCAAACCGCGCAGCTGTCTCCCACTGGTACTCCCCAGTGGTTGCCCACTCAAGGCTTAGCGCTATTCCCGGCACTCCAAAAGCGGAGCCTGTTAGGGCGGCGCCGACGGTTCCAGAGTGGAGTGTGAGATGGCCGGTATTAGCACCGGGGTTAATACCGGATGCGATTAGATCGGGAATCTCTCCAAACGCCCCAAGGCAAGCGGCCCATACTCCGGTAGCGGGTGGGCGATCAATCGCGTATACGTCTACGCCATCAAACTCGTCCCAGACATGACTTGTAACTGGAATAGGTTCGTTCAGATGTATGGGGCCGATAGATGCACCGGCACCACTCCAGTCGCGACTCGGTGCAACAACAGTAATTCTGTGCCCAGCCTCAAATAAGGCACGCGCAAGAGCAACAAGCCCCTTGGACTCGACTCCATCATCATTTGTAACAAGGATATTCAATGAGCGTTTCATCAAGCCTCTGGTGGTGGAGAGTATCTGGCACTAGCAACGCCGCCTTTGGAGACAGTAAGCGACCAAGTGCAGGCTTTCTCTACTCCGTATCCGGAGATTGTTACGCCTTGCTCCTCGAGAGCATTTATTAGATCTCCAAGAACGTCACCATGCGTGCAGAAAACTGTTGGTCCGCTTGTTGCCTCAATTAAGGAGAGGGCATCTCTCCAAGACTCTCCCTCGGAGAGAGAGTCGAGGATGCCTACATCGGCACCGATAATTGTTGCGAGAGGAGCGACGGTCTCGACGCATCGAAGGTAAGGGCTGGAGTGGACGGTCTTAACTAGCGGGCTGAGTACTGTCGCTAGCACAAGCGCTTGGCGTTGGCCTCGGCCGTTTAGCGGGCGTAGACGATCGTCGGTCCCATCCCAAGAACTCCTGCTTCCGGCTCGGGCGTGGCGCACTACATAGACGGTGTGAGCAATATTCATGGCTCAAGCCCACTCAGCAGATCACGGTCCATGCTGTAAGTGAGTAACTGGTCTGCTTCGTCGAATGACAACCAGCGAACTTCGTCTACTTCTTCATCTGGAGTAAAGCCGCTCTCAACGGTCGCGCGCATTAAGAACCAAATAACGATCTTGGGTCGCCCCTTTTGGTCTGTGTACTCAAAGGAAGGAAGCGTGGATTCGATCTCGGCCTTCCATCCGGTCTCTTCCTCGACCTCTCTGGTAGCGGTCTCTTCGTCAGTCTCGCCGTCCTCAGACTTGCCCTTGGGGAGGCTCCAGTCGTTATATCGCGGACGATGCACCACAACCACTTGGGTCTCTCCGTCAACCTCGCGCAGTACAACTCCGCCTGCGGCCCTAACGATGTTGAGAGTTGGTTTCATGACGTAAGGGATCGTTGTCGTGTTCTTTGACCGAGTGTTGCGTGGGTATCTACACCGCGGGTGGTTGGAATCTTGCTCCAGTCGCCATCTGGGCCAAGCGACCATGCCAAGGTGTCGTCGTCGAGTTCGACAGTGAGCATTTCTTCTAATCGCGCGCATAGGCGCGGGTCGGTTATTGGTGTGATTGCTTCAACGCGTCTATCAAGGTTGCGAGGCATCATGTCAGCAGATCCGATTAAGTACTCAGCGCTTGTCGGGTCAGCGCCGAATCTATAGATGCGTGAGTGCTCCAAGAATCTTCCAACGATAGAGCGAACACGAATACCCTCTGAGAGGCCAGGTACCCCAGGGCGAAGGCAGCAGATTCCTCGGATAATTAAGTCAATCTTGGCCCCAGCGGTTGCTGCGTCATACAACTCATCGATGATCTCCGGGTCCACGAGACTATTCATTTTCATCATGATGTAGCCATTCGCCCCAAGCGATCCCTGAGAGCGAATTCGCGCGATCATTCCGCTGCGGAGGGAATTGGGAGCAACAAGCAACTTGCGGTATGTCTTCCCGCGCGCATATCCAGTTAGGTGGTTGAAGAGGTCTGTTAGGTCCTCGCCAATCTCTGGGTCTGCAGTGAGTAGTCCGATGTCTTCGTAGAGGCCGGCGGTGACAGCGTTGTAGTTGCCGGTACCTATATGGCAGTAGCGACGAAGTCCGTCAGGCTCTTCGCGCACTATGAGGAGCACCTTGGTGTGAGTCTTGAGGCCGACGAGTCCGTAGACGACATGAACGCCGGCCTCCTCTAGGTCGCGAGCCCGATCTACGTTTGTTTGTTCGTCGAAACGGGCCTTTAGCTCTACGAGTGCAACTACTTGTTTGCCTGCATCTGCGGCGCGAACCAATGCGTTGACGATTGTGCTCTCCGGCCCGCCTGCTCTATAAAGAGTCTGCTTGATTGCGAGCACCTTTGGATCACGTGCCGCCTGCTCAACGAATGCCTCAACCGAGCCGGCAAAAGATTCGTAGGGGTGGTGCACGAGGACGTCTCGGCTGCGGAGAGTTCGAAATATGTCAGGAGTTCCCTCTGCTCTTAATAAGGCCGCAGGAGTGATTGGAGTCCAAGGCTCATCCTTCAGTTCGGGTCGATCAAGTTTGTAGATCGTCGAGAGGCC
>CAMDSG010000098.1 GCA_945907055.1 Bifidobacterium breve
GAAACGTTGAAGAATCTGACTCTGTTTTGTTCGCTCCAGATGCTGGTTTTGAGGTTGAGATACGCGGAGACGATTATCTAATTCTCCGCGAACGCGACGTACACGCCGTTGCATCTCGTCGCGAGGGCGGGCAGACCGGGCTCTATCTGTAAGACGCTTTATTTGTTTGGGGCTGTGGTCGTTCTTGTAGCCCCGAGAACAATTTTAGTCTCGGCCGGGTGGCGTAGCGGTGAAGGGGTTGCCCCAACTCGAGCATCTAAATAAGCCGCCATCTGCTCATAGAGAACTTCACCGACCATAAGCCGCAGTTCGGGTGCCATTGATTTGTAGACAGGTTCTGCGCCAGAGAATGCCGCCGCTTCTTCGGTACACCACCACGCAAACTCTTCGCCACCTTCACCCCATCCATGACGAGCAAACTCGGTGATGCGATGGTGAACAACACCATCATCTGCATCCTCATCAAACTCTTCAATAGCGCGCAGGGGTACCTGCCAGCAAACCTCTGGCTTAACGGTTGAATGGTGAACATCGTTACGCATTGCGTGAACGTGCAGTGCGCATCCAGCGCCAAGTTCAAACTCAGGCCGGTTCAGAAAGACGCATGCGCCGTCAACGAGTCGTGTCTGCCAATCATCCTTTCCATTCTTCTTTGTTATGCCCTTCTTAAGGCCGACATTTGCGTACTGCCAGATTTCAGGGTCTAGTTGAAGAGCAATCTTCTCAATTTTGCGGCGGTCTTTTTTGTCAGAGAAGTGCGCTCCGTATGAGCAGCATCCCTGTGACATCTCGGGGGACTTCTCGTTTAGGACACCTTGGCACCCGGAGCCGAAGATGCATTGATGCGAGGAGACAAGGTAAGTGACATCAAAATGCCAGACATGCTTCTTGCGCTTGGGGTCATTAAATACAACCCACTCTCGTGTTGGACCAGTCATTGCGTAACCTTCCTAATTCCAGGCGCCTCCGCCATATCAAACCAAAGTTCGCCTACCGCAAGTAGGCCTCTCCAAAACTGATCTAGAACGATTCGCTCATTCGGTGCATGGATGTTGTCATCTGGAAGACCGACTCCAAGAAACACAACCGGTGCCTCGAGGATTCGCCCAAGAGCCTCCTCCGGGCCGCTCCCACCCTCTCGAACCAAATATGGAGCCTTACCCCAGACCTTCTCGATCGAACGAGAGGCAGCCTGCACCGCTGGATGGTGAATAGGGGTAAGCGCTGGTGAGACTCGCCCTTCTTCCCATACCTCAACCTCAACCCCTTCTGGCATTAGAGGGCGAAGCCACGCGTGGAATAACTCAGCAATTTGATCTGGATCTTGATTAGGTACAAGGCGAAAAGTGATTTTGATGTTTGCAGTTGAGGGCACAATGGTTTTGACTCCGACTCCGCTGTAGCCAGAAGTGATACCGACAACATCGGCAGTGGGGCGACTCCCAGTTCGTTCAAGCGTGCTTCGCCCTGCTTCTCCGGTCAAGGGTGCCCCGCCTGCTGCTCTGCGGAAATCGGCCTCGTTGAATGGAAGCACCTCCATAGCGAGCCGCTCTTCAGGAGAGAGTTCGAGGACGGAGTCATAGAACCCAGGGATCGCCACTCTTCCATCTGAATCATGCAGCGACGCGACGATCTTGGCTGCTAGGTGGGAAGAATTTAAGACCGCTCCACCGAATACCCCAGAATGTAAATCCGTACTCGAGGATCTAATATGAACGTCGAAGCCTGCGAGACCACGCATACCGATACACATAGAGGGCTCGCTGATCGAGAGCATCCCAGTATCAGAGACAATTACGGCGTCGCAGAAGAGGAGCTCCTTATTGGAGATAAGAAGTTCCTCGAAGTTAGGGCTCCCAAATTCCTCCTCGCCTTCAATCACAAATTTGATGTTGATAGGGAGTACACCGTCACGAGATAAAAGAGCACGCACAGCCTCTAGGTGGTACAGAACCTGCCCTTTATCATCTACCGATCCTCGAGCAAAGAGTTGACCGTCCCTCTCTGTTGCTTCAAAGGGAGGGGAGTCCCAATCGGACTCCGGGTCTACAGGCTGCACATCGTGGTGACCATATACAACGACGGTTGGGGCCTCAGGACCGGCATGTAACCAATCTCCGTACACACTTGGATGCATCGGAGTCTCTATGAGGTGGACATTCTCCAGTCCAGCCTCGCGCATCTGCCCGGCGCACCACTCTGCAGAGCGTCGAACGTCGCCTGAGCGGCCAGGTTCACAGGAGATCGAAGGTATCGCTATCCAGTCGCTGAGACGTTCAATAATTAGCTCACGGTTCGATGAGATGTATTCCGAGAGTTGCAGTTCTGACATACGGTCCGAGCGTAGTGCGCGATGAATCATTACGATCACTATTAGCCCGTTATCAGTCACATATTTGGGGGAGTTAAATGGATACAGAGTTGATTGTGGAGAAGCTAAGAGTGATTGAGGAAGATCTACGTGATCTTGCATACGACAAATTGAGAGACGCTGCTACTGGGGATGCCGATGCGGCGAGAGACGAGAAGCGCGTCCTCCAGGCGCGCAGGGCGATAGAGAAAGCAATACGAGCTCTCGGCGATATGGCTGAGAATATTGAGTAGATGAGCATCTCGCCCATCTATATCGCAGAGCAGTTGCTTATTTAGAGGAGCGGCACTGCCAATTCGGCGAGGCTTACCATTGGGCGAGCACCCATGTGCCCGATTACCTCCAAGGCAGCGAGTGCACCAAGACGCCCACAGACTGATAGCTCGTATCCATGGGTAAAACCGTAGAGGAATCCAGCGGCGAATAGGTCGCCAGCTCCTGTTGTGTCCTCTACACGCGTCGCTTTGGCAGCATCAATGATGTGCACGGTATCGCTACTCACGATGACCGCACCCTTCTCCCCTCGAGTAAGAGCTGCAACTTCGCAGTGACCACTCACTCGCTGCAGGGCGACGTCAAAATCTTCTGTCTCGTAAAGAGAACAAATCTCAACTTCATTTGCAAAGAGAAGATCAATATGGCCGTCAACAAGATCAAGAAACTCGCTACGGTGCCGGTCTACAACAAAGGCATCGGAGAGAGAAAGAGCGACTCGACGCCCCGCCTCGTGCGCCAGATTCGCTGCATAGATAAACGCTGCTTTTGCATCTGGCTCATCCCAGAGATACCCCTCCAGATATGTAACTGCAGAGCTTTGAACCAGCGCAGGATCTACATCGTCAGGCGTTAAAAAACTTGATGAACCTAGGAAGGTGCCCATTGTTCGCTGAGCATCTGGAGTGACCAAAATTAGGCAGCGACCTGAAGGGGGACCGGTCTTGGTAGCGGGGGTTGAGTAATGAACGCCAGCAGCGCGAATATCGTGTGCGAATACTGTGCCTAACTGATCGTCTTTGACTCGACCTATGAATGCGCTTCTCCCCCCGAACGAGGAGATTCCGACGGTGGTATTCGCAGCAGACCCTCCAGAGACCTCTACTCCTGGCCCCATGGCGTCGTAGAGAGCCTCCGCGTGGAGTGCATCAATCAGTGTCATAGAGCCTTTGATCAAAGAGTGATCATCTAGAAAAGAATCTGGCTCCTGAGCGAGGACATCTACCAAAGCGTTTCCAATAGCGAGGACATCGAATTCAATCGTCGCATCTTTCATTGTCATAGGTGTCCCTTCTGGTGCCATTATTTACGATCTCCAATGAGTAAACGGCTGCTTATTTGTACGGGCACGCCCTGCGCATTCTCTGCAGTAGCCAAGGTGGTTCCATTATCCGCCTTGGGTGCTAGATGGGAGTACGTTGCCAAGAGTCCATCGTCATCTACCGGCCGTAGTCGGCGACCAATAGTTGTTACCCGTCCGTAGAGGGTGGTTCTCTGCTCCAGCGGCCGTCCAATTCCCTCGACGATGCTGCGCAGTTCGAATTCATCAACCTCTTGCCCGTGAGATGCGCCCGCAGCACGAGAGATGCTCTCATCCATCAACGTGCCACCTAGATCGTTTGCACCGGCTTGAAGAATCTGAGAAGCACCTACTGTGCCGCACTTCACCCAAGAGACCTGAATATTGTCAATCGAACCGCGGTATGCGATACGCCCAACGGCATGCATTAGTAAAACCTCACGGAATGTTGGGCCGAGCCTCGACTTACCTTGAAGATGAATCGGGCTTGCCATATGCACAAATGGGAGAGGAACGAACTCTGTGAACCCACCGGTCTCATCCTGCAGTGCGCGCGTCCTAAGCATGTGATTTGCTACGTGTCTCGGGTTCTCAACGGTTCCGAAGAGAATCGTTACATTGGATCTAAGCCCAACAGAATGGGCGGCGCGATGTGCCTCCAGCCATTCTTCAGTATTGACTTTGTCGGAGCAGATAATCGCCCTTACTTCGTCATCGAGCACCTCGGCTGCAGTCCCAGGTAGCGTTGCCAAACCCGCTTCCTTAGCCAAAATCAAGTAATCCTTCAATGGCATTCCGAGGCGTTTTGCACCCTCTGTAACCTCTAGCGCCGTAAAGCCGTGGATGTGGATATCAGGTGCGACTTCTTTAACTGCGCGCGCAAGGTCTAAGTAGTAGTCACCATCAAAATCTGGGTGAATACCGCCCTGGAGACAGACCTCTGTGGCGCCGCATTCGACACCTTCAATTACACGGCGCTGAATCTCTTCAACGCCGAGCATGTATGGCTTGCCTCGGAGATTTAGGGAGAGCGGTCCCTTAGAGAAGGCGCAGAAGCGGCACTTGAAAGTACAGATATTGGTGTAGTTAATATTTCTGTTCCGCACGAAAGTGACAACATCGCCGATGACTTCGCGACGTAGAGCATCCGCTAGACGATAAACGGCCTGAGCGTTTTGCCCTCGCGCTTCAAGGAGCGTAACAATCTCATCAAAGCCGACCTGCTCTCCGGCCTCGACTCCGGCAATAACTTCAGCGACCGCTCCGGATGCGCGTATCTCAGTCGAGATAAGAAGCACCGGGGGATCCTCGTTACTCCCTGCGGACCACTCATCGTCACGAGCAAGCCCCTCAGAGTCGCTTGCTCTGCGTACCGCGGTGCGAACATCAGGATGCAACCAATCATCATTCAATGCGTATTCAGGGTAGACAGTGAGGCGGGGAGCAAGACTCCTACCTTCTGCCTCGGTTGCTCTACGAAGTGCGTCTAAAGCGGGCCATGGACGCTCTGGATTTACATGGTCTGGAGTAACTGGAGAGACACCGCCCCAATCGTCGATACCTGCTCCAATTAAAGCACTGAGTTGCTCAGGATCAGAGAGATTCGGAGGCGCCTGTAAATGCATCGCCGACCCAAGAACAATTCGAGCTGTGGCTACCGTGCGCAAATATTCGTCGTAGTCGCATGGATCACTTCGATGCATTGAGGTTCCGGGCTTGGGTAGGAAGTTCTGGACAATTACCTCTTGAACATGTCCATGGCGCGCATGCGAATCGCGAATCGCAATCAAAGCCTCGAGGCGCTCTTCCCTAGTCTCGCCGATGCCTACGAGTATTCCTGTAGTAAATGGAACCCTTGCGCGACCTGCAGCCTCAAGAGTTGCAAGGCGACGCTCTGGAGTTTTATCGGGGGCACCAAAATGCGGACCACCAGCATCGCCGAGGCGCGCAGCAAGTGTCTCAATCATCATCCCTTGTGAAGGGCTCACTGCTCTTAGGCGTAGAAGTTCCGCCTCAGAAATCGCGCCAGGATTAGCGTGGGGGAGCATCCCTGTTTCGTTGAGCACAGCACCCGCAGCAGCGACCAAGTAGTCGAGAGTGCTCGTGTAGCCATTTGCATTGAGCCAGTCGAGAGCTACTGGGTATCTCTCCTCGGGCTCTTCACCAAGAGTAAATAATGCCTCGAAGCAACCTTCTTGGCGCCCTGCGCTAGCGATGTTGATGACCTCATGAAGGCCGAGATAAGGGTTCTCAAGATGCGCCGGTGGCTTTGCAAAGGTGCAGTAGCCACAACGGTCGCGACAGAGCATGGTGAGAGGAATAAATACCTTGGGAGAGAAGGTCATCCGATGCCCATGCCCTTCATCACGAAGGCGTGATGCCTCGCTGAGAAGGTCACTTAGGGGAGCATTGATGAGGTCAACATGCTCACGGTTCATCGCCATCTCAGCAGCCTAGGCGCTTAGTACATAAATTCAACATGCGACATTCCAGACTCATGGATGAGATGAATTGACTCCTGCACTAATGCATTAGTGAGTATTAGCGAATGAGCTCTCTAATTCGGCGTTCTAGCGTCAAGATGACTTCGTCGTAAGAAGCGATGAAGGATGCCACTCCCTCCGTCTCAAGAGTTTTTGTAACATCGAAGTAAGAAACCCCGGCCGCCGCAAGGCGCTCAAAAACTACATAGGCTCCATCTACATCCTCAATTATGGAGTCTGCTCTCTGATTACCTATGCCCGATCGGAGCGCCTCGATCGATGCAGGAGCGAGGGTATTGACAGTCTC
>CAMDSG010000099.1 GCA_945907055.1 Bifidobacterium breve
CAGCGTTCTCGGTATTCGCAGCCCGCAATGGTCGTGCATAGCGAGGCGGTTCGCAGTCTCTCTCGAATAGCCCCAAATATTTAGTAGCCCCAAATATGTAGAGGTAAGAACGGAAGCGGCGCCGGCCCCCCACCGGCGCCGCTGTCGCGTCTGGGCTCTAGTAAAGGATCGGCGCTAATACGTGTGTAATCCGTTTGGAGCGGTTGCTCTATTAAGAAATGAGGGGATTGGCCTGAAAAACCACGCTGACTGTGTAATCATACGGGCTCGCAATCAACTGTATTAAAATCGACTGTATTAAACCTGAAAGGTGTTGGTAATTATGTCTTTAGCAACTTGGCAAGTTGGAGAAGTCGTTTTCACAATGCTGTGGTTTGCATGCTTCTTCATCTGGATTTGGCTCCTCATCTCCGTATTTGGGGACATCTTCCGTAGCCACGACATGGGTGGTGTCTCAAAGGCAATCTGGATCCTCTTTGTGGTTGTCCTACCAATGATCGGTGTCCTTATCTATCTCATCGCTCGCGGTGACAAGATGGCCAAGCACAATGCAGATGCAGCAAAAGCTCAAGAGGCTGCGATGAAGGACTTCATCCGCAATGCGGGTGGCACTGGAACCGCAGAGGAGCTTGAGCGTCTTGCAGGCCTAAAGGCAAGTGGAGTGCTTAGCGCCGCTGAGTTCGATGCTCAGAAGGCAAAACTCCTCGGATAGCGAGTCCACTGTTCTCAATCGTCTCTTGACTCTTTGAGGGTCAACGACCGCCGCCACAACAGACTTAATTGTCTCGAGTGGCGGCGGTTTTTTTTTCTGGGGAGGAACGAGCACGAAAAGCATTTTTTATCACTAGCAAGAATCGCAGTTAGGTGCGATGATGTGGAGGCGGACGAGGTGCGAAACCAAACCGCAGACCTGCCTATTTGCTCCCATTGCTAGATGAAGGGATTGCCCATGGATGCAGCACTAGAGATTGAGTTTCCGGTAATAACGAAGGGCAGGATTGAGCAAGACGCAATTGAGTATGCGCGCATGAAGATCAGCAAGACCCTCCTCCACAGTTCAGCGACTATCACTCACGCAACGGTGAGATTGACTCGTGAACCGGACCCGGCTCGGGATCGCCCCGCAATCGCAGAGGTGACTCTCAATATGAAGGGGCGCGTAATCCGTGCCCACGTCGGTGCGGCGAGCATGCCTGAGGCAATAGATCTTCTCGACGCTCGGCTTCGCAGACGTATTGAAGAAGCCAACGACCGCCGTAGGGCTCTCTCCATGAGGCATCGCGATGATGGCCCAGGGGAGTGGAGGCATGGGGCTATTCCGTCGGAGCGCCCCGCAAGATTTGAGCGTCATGTAGATGAGCGTGAGTTAGTGCGCCACAAGTCATTCGCTGTTGCTCACCAAACTATTGATGAGGCAGCATTCGACCTCGAGGCACTAGACCACGACTTCTTCCTCTTCCGTGATGAGCGCTCAGACTCAGATGCAGTGATCTGGAGATTTGAGGGGCACTACGGACTCATTGAGGTTGACCCCAATGCCTCTCCAACCCCTGACACCGTTGCTGATGTAGAGCAGATGTCGATCCCGGTCCCCACTATTGATGTTGAGGCAGCGATTGAGCACCTAGATGTTGAGGGCGGACCATTTGTCTTCTTTTTGAATGTGGAGACGGGTCGCGGAAATGTCGTGTACTTCCGTTACGACGGTCACTACGGCCTTATCGAACCAGCGGAGTAGAGATCGCTCTACCTCAAATATCGAACTCGAGATGACTTGGGGGCGTATTCTGAGCCTGTGGATGAGACTCGAGAGGGCGAAGTCAAAGCGATCGCTGCCCTAAAGGGAAATGTTCTATTGATCACGATTGATCAGTGGCGCGCGGATTGCCTCGGAGTATTAGGTCACCCGGCTGTTGTTACTCCTAATCTTGATCGCCTTGCATCTGAGGGCGCAGTATTTACCCAGCACTACGCGCAGAGCGCGCCATGTGGGCCGAGTCGTGCATCTCTGCATACTGGCCTCTATGCGATGACCCATCGATCCATACTCAACGGCACGCCGCTCGATGATCGCTTTACAAACATCGCTCGAGAGGTACGCGCACTCGGATTCGATCCAGTGCTATTCGGCTACACGGATACAAGCCCAGATCCGCGAATCCTCGAGGCCGACGATCCGCGTCTGCTCTCATATGAAGGTCTTCTCCCTGGCTACCGCGCTGTCCTAGATATGCCTGAGGCCGCGGCTCCATGGCATGAGTGGCTTAGCAAGCAGGGTTACGACGTCGTCGAGGGGGAGTCGATGCAGCGCCCAGTCGACGAATCTGTTGCGAGCCCTGCGGTATACCGTGCCGAGCACTCAGAGGCCGCGTTCCTCACCGGCGAAGTACTCAGGTATCTCGATGACATCGCAGACGACCCCTTCTTCATTCACGCCACTTACATAAGGCCTCATCCGCCCTTCGTTGCCCCGGCTCCTTACAACACTCTCGTGAACCCTGAAAATGTGCCTATGCCGATTGGCCTTGGGACAATTGAGGAAGAGCGGGCAGTGAGCCCCATCCTCGCCGATGCTCTCCGGGCAGATTGGATACGTGCGCCGGAGTCTGAGGCAGAGATTCGTCAGATGCGCGCAACTTATTACGGCATGATCGCCGAGGTAGATGCCCAGGTAGGGAGGCTCTTAGATGCCTTGCGCGAGCGCCCTGACTGGGGCCGGACACTTGTGATCATCACGGCTGACCATGGCGAGGAGTTGGGCGACCACCATCTGACGGGCAAGCTCGGGTTCTACGACGCCTCGTATCGCATCCCCTGCATAATTCGAGACCCACGAGCGGAGGCCGATGGGGGAAGAGGGCAGTTAGTCAATGAGCTTACGGAGAACATTGACTTGATGCCTACGATCCTCGAGTGGCTCGATGCCAAGGTGCCATCGCAGTGCTCAGGGGCGTCGCTACTTTCTTTGGCACGCGGTGTGACCCCAGATGAGTGGCGAGACTGCGTGTTCTGGGAGTGGGATTTTCGCGACCCCGTCGGGCGCTACGCAGAGCGGAGGCTAGGGATTCCATTCGATAGAAGTGGCATGGCAGTTATTCGCGATACATCTGGAAAGTATGTTCACTTCGCAGGAATGCCGGCACTCTTCTTTGACCTCTCAACCGATCCTGATGAACTAGTCAATTGCATAGACGACCCTGCGTACGCGTTGACGGTCTTGAGTTACGCGCAGCGAATGCTTACGTGGAGACTCGAGCACGCAGAGCGCACCCTTACTGGCTACCTCATCTGTCCACTCGGTGCAGTAGACCGGCGCTCTAATTAAGACTTGATGCTTCAACACAAGTGTTGGTAGCAAATCTGCTTATAAATAAGGCGTTATAGGGCTCCGCCTAGGGCTAATTCTGCGCTTTTAAGAGCAGAAATATGAATGACTTACGTCACATTTAGCCCTGAATTTAGGCACCGGACTCATCGTCGGATAGCCGCGCAGGGTGAGGGGATCCCCAGTTATCCACAAGAAGGCCTTGAGTTTAACTTGATGACAGTAAATGGGAATCGACCCGAGCCGCGTCACAGGACCTAGTTAGGGTCTCTCTGGGTCGTCATCCCGGGTGCTCGCAAGCAGAGCCCGACCGAATTGGGTCGAACCGGCACACACCCCTCCTCCCCGCATCCATGCCGTGCTCGACGCGCGCCTATGGGTCTCGGAGGGGAATGCGGTTCATCGCCGAGCGGCGGTGCCGAGAGGAGCCAATAAAAGTATGCAGCCCCGCTTAGCGAGGAACGGCGTTATCAAGATCAGTCTTGATGCCCGTCACGAGGTGCGGCCGACCGCCGCCGATGTCAGTTCAGTTATCAGTCCAGTTAGAGAGTCACTTCTTCAAAAGATCTCTGCTCGTATTTTACAGAGCACCCGGATCGGCAAAGCCCGCTATCACAGCCTGCGGCTAGCCGCCCCACATCGCCGAGGCGCAACTGCGCTCATCGCCTCTGGCCTGCTTCTCACCGGAGTTCTCGGCACAGCGACCGCCGCTGCTGAGCTCACCTCCGACTCAGGGAATAAGCCCCCAAAGGTTCGGCTCGTATCGCCTCCAATTGCTGCCTCTGCAATTGCGGAGGCTGAGGCGCTCGCCGCTAAAGATGCCGCGCTAGCCAATTCGGTAATAGCGGCTGCGGCGTCTCGGTTAGCAGATGAGCAGTCCCAATGGCTCCAGCAGAAGGCCTACGCCGCTCTCATGGGCACTGCCGGGCGAACCGGCGTCGACTGGGATGGAATCGCGTACTGCGAGACCGAGGGGAATTGGTCGATGAGCGGACCGCGTTATTCAGGTGGTGTTGGGTTCTATAACGGCACTTGGGAGGGATTCGGTGGCGAGGAGTTTGCGGCTAACGCAGGCTTAGCTACTCGCGCTGAGCAGATCGTCGTCGCTGAACGAGTTCATGATGCGTTTGGGCTAAGCGGCTGGGGATGTCGCGCCTACGGGTGATCCCTCGAACGCTGCTCCTGAACGCTGCTTTTCAACGCTGCCTGCTGATCTGTGCCCGATGACCCACACGCCTGCAATAGCGCGCTTCGTTCAACCATTGATCCGAAGCCTACGGTTAAGAGCGTGAATCAAGGCCCTGACCCCAGTCCCGCAGACTTAAGCATTGGTGCGTTTAGTGAGGCTGCCCCCTGGATGATTGAGCCTGCGAATATCAGTTGGCTATCGGGCATTGAGGCCTTGCGAAGGGGCGTTGCTCGAGAGATCCCAATTGCTTTAAAGCGACCAAGGACTCCACCTGTTGGGCGCTTCCTTAAAGTTGTTGGGTCCATTGGTCTTGTGCTCCTTCGCTGGTACCTCTTTGATAGAGGTAAAGAGCGATCAAGGGCGCAGCTCTCAGAGGGATTACGAAAATCATTTGAGCGCCTTGGATCAACGTTTGTAAAACTTGGCCAGATCATCTCGGGCGGAGAAGGCCTCTTCCCCGAGGAATTGGTTGCTCAGTTTCGTCTACTGCGAGACCGTGTACCGGCCGAGTCATTCGATGATGTTCGAACCGTTGTAGAGGCAGAACTCGGGAGGCCAATCTCCGCTGTCTTTGAGTACTTCGATCAAACGCCACTCGCAGCTGCATCGATTGCACAGGTGCATGCAGCGCGCCTGCACACCGGCGAAGAGGTAGTTGTCAAGGTACAGCGCCCGCGCGTCCAAGAATTAGTACGTAAAGACATCGCGACACTCTCTTGGCTTGCGCCATTCTTTGTAGGGAGGATTCCAGTAGCGGCTCTTGCAAACCCGCCTGCGCTAGTGGAGCTATTCGCGGAGACGGTTCTTGAGGAGCTTGATTTCCGCCTAGAGGCATCGAACATGCTTGATGTTGCAGCGATCCTTGCTCGAACTAAGCAGAGCGCGATCATCGTCCCAAGACCGCACCCAACTCTCGTCACCCGACGCGTAATGGTGATGGAGCGGTTATCAGGTTTCTCGTATGACGATGTCGAGGGGATGCTCGCTGCTGGTATAGATACTTCAGCGTTGCTTCGTGCCGGTTTGATCTCCTTCCTTGAGGGGGCGCTCCTATACGGGGTGTTTCATGGAGATCTTCACGGTGGGAATCTCTTTGTACTTACAGACGGGCGTACAGCGCTCCTTGATTTCGGGATAACTGGACGCTTGAGCGACGCCAAGCGATCTGCTCTGCTCCGTCTCCTACTCGGTGGCTCGCTTGGCGACCTGCGCGGACAACTTGAAGGCCTGCGTGACTTGGGAGCATTCCCGATGGATACAGATTTAGATGCGGTTATTGCAGACCTTGGGCTCGATGGTCCCGTCAAGGACCCAACTCGCATGAATGCAGATGAATTGACATCTGAGTTACGTGACTTAACAAAGAAACTTCTTGGTTATGGTGCGCGAGTTCCTAAGGAGTTAATGCTCTTCGTCAAGAACATGGTGTTCCTAGATGGAGCTACCGCAACACTCGCTCCTGACCTCGACATACTCGGTGAGATCATGCACGTATTTACCTATTTTCAAGAGCACCACGGAGAGCGCCTTGCCGCAGAGTTAGGTCTCGACCCAAATGAGCATCTTGAGATTAATATGGACTCGGTGAGAGGCTCAATGGGGATCGATGAACAGATCGATACCTTGACCTATGCCGAGGTGAAGGCCAGGCGTGACTTAATTTCACAGCGCATGAAGGGCCGTGGAATAGGGCGTTAATTCCGCTCAGCGCGGAGTCTGCCCTACGCTCTAATACCGCACCCTCTACGATGAACCTGTGATTACAACTTTGGTTCATTTGGGGTCAATTCCTAGCCCCTCAAACAGCGTTATTCATCTTGGCCCTCTACCCCTGCATCTCTACGGATTAATTCTCGCTATTGCGGTACTTGTTGCAGCGCGTATCGCTGAACAGCGATGGGTGCACCGAGGGCATGGAGCAAA
>CAMDSG010000100.1 GCA_945907055.1 Bifidobacterium breve
ACCTCCGCGAGCATCTCTCGCATCTCGGCCATCTCGGCCTCGGTCATGGGCTCCTCGTCGAATCCCCCAGGCGAGGCACTCGGATCGAGGCCAGATTGGGTAGGGGAGCCAGACTCGGGCTCAGGTGTGTGTTCTCCAGCAGGGGTCCAGATGCTCATGGTCGTGTAGTGTTTCAGGCTTACAACCGATATGGGAAGTGGAAGGCCAAATTTTTTTGGGGCGCCCTAGGGCTCTCATCCAAATTTAGCCCTCCCACCTGACCGAACTAGTGGAGTTCTCTCCTCTAAGACTCGAGCTCAGGTAGTTCACGAACGGCCGTACCCAACGGCCGAGCGGCGGATGCTTCTCTGTGTCCGCCGCCGGCGCGTCCGGGGGCGTTCACTACTCACAGAGGTGATGCTCATCGCAACGGACGAAGCCAGGATAAACGATCGCATTCGAGCTCGCGAGGTGCGCTTAATAGGCGCTGAAGGCGAACAACTCGGCACGGTCGCTCTCCCAGATGCACTCCGCATCGCACGCGAGGCCGAGCTCGATTTAGTCGAGGTCGCCCCTAACAACGTGCCCCCGGTCTGCAAAATCATGGACTTCGGTCGTTGGCAGTACGAACAGGAACAGCGCCGGAAAGAGTCTCGGAAGAAGGCGACGAATGTCGTCATCAAAGAGATGAAGTTCCGACCAAAAATTGATATTCACGACTACACAACCAAGATGCGACATGTCCAAAAATTCTTGGGGGACGGAAATAAAGTCAAGTTAACGATCATGTTCAGAGGACGCGAGATGGCTCACCCAGAACTTGGGCGCAAGATCCTGGACCAGATCGCTACGGACGTAGTTGATTACGCAATAGTCGAGTCGGCACCGCGTCAGGACGGACGCAACATGACAATGGTGCTGCACCCGGTGAAGAAGACAGGCAAGGCGAAGCCAAAGGTCGCTGGAAAAGGCGAGCGCGGATCTTCGAAGGCGGCTGTAGTTGAGGCGCCGGTAGTAGAGGCGCCAGTAGCGACGGAAGTGCCAGAGGCGATAGTGCCCGTAGTTGAGGGCGCAGCGCTAGGTAGTGAAGTTGTAGATAGTGCAGCAGTGGTTAATGAAGTCGTAGTTAGTGAAGTTGAGTAGGAGAAAAAGTAATGCCGAAAGTAAAAACCCACAGGGGTGCAGCGAAGCGTTTTAAGTTGACCGGAACGGGAAAGATCCGTCGCCGTAAAGCCAACCGCGCTCACCTACTTGAGTCGAAGCCGTCAAAGCGCACCCGTCGCTTAGCCCGTGGGGCTGAGGTAACCGGTGGCGATAAGAAGCACGTCGAGCGCTTGCTCGGCCGGGCGTAAGGAGCACTGATATGGCAAGAGTAAAACGCGCAGTCAATGGTAAGAAGCACCGTCGCGCGATTCTGGAGAAGGCTGAGGGGTATCGCGGTTCTAAGAGCCGTCACTTCCGTAAGGCCAATGAGCAGGTTATGCGCTCAGGCCAGTATGCATTCCGTGACCGACGTGTGCGTAAAGGCGACTTCCGTAAACTATGGATTGTTCGCATCAACGCAGCATGCCGCCTCCACGACATGTCCTACTCGCAGTTTATTGCTGGTTTGAAGGCAGCCGAGGTTGAGGTTGACCGTAAGGTGCTAGCCGACCTCGCAGTCCGTGATGAAGCCGCGTTCGGTGCGCTAGTAGCGACCGCACGTGAGGCTCTCGCAGCCGCCTGATTTCTATGTCAGAGGCGGGCGGCGTCCACGCCGGGCTCGCCGCTCGGCATCCAGAGGTTAGGTACCTGCGTGACCTGCTGCGCGATCGCGCAACGCGTCTCGACGGTAACCAGTGCGTGGCCGAGGGGCCTCGTGTAATCAGTGCAGCTCTCGATCGGGGTGCGATGATTGAGGCTGTCTATATAGCCGATGGAGCAACGCGGGCCTTCTCAAATCTTCTCGATCGTCTGGCTGACGCGGGGGTTCGGCTTGAACTGCTGCGTGAAGGGGTGCTCGAGAAGATTGGAACAACGCGCTCTCCTCAGCCGCTACTCGGCCTAATTGATCTACCGGCTCCTGTAGCCGTCTCAGATCTCCCGACCGATGGATGCATTCTCGTGCTCTGTGGAGTCTCGGATCCAGGAAACTTCGGGACACTGCTCCGAAGCGCTGAGGCCGCGGGTGCCCAAGGGGTAGTCTCCTGCGGCGGCGGCGTTGACCCGTGGAACCCGAAGGTGGTTCGAGCATCTGCAGGCGCGATATTTGGAGTTCCTTTGGTTGAGGATGGCGATCCCTTGGAGGTATTAGAGATGCTCTCAAGCCGAGGAGTGCGCGCCCTCGGGACCATTGCGAGAGGCGGAGAAGCGCCAGATGCTTTGAATCTGGCATCTGGAGTCGCTCTAGTTCTAGGTAATGAAGCCCATGGCCTCCCTGAAGAGGTAGCAGATCTCCTTGACGGCTCCGTCACGATTCCAATGGCTGGAGTCTCAGAGTCTCTAAATGTCGGCGTTGCAGGGAGCATTCTCCTATTCGAGTCTGCGCGACAACGGGCCGCCGCAGTATGAATCTCCCAGAGGCAATCTCAAGTCTTGAAGCGGCATCTGAATCTGCTCGTGCCCTACTTGCCTCGGTCTCTAATCTGGCCGGGGTTGAGGAGATCGAGCGCGACTTCCTAGGTAAGCGATCTGTGCTCGTGAGTGTCAATGAAGCCATCAAAGACTTTGCTGCAGAGGATCGCCCGGCTGCAGGGAAGGCGATCGGTGCATATCGAGCAGAGGTTGGAGCCGCTATTGCGGCAGCGCGTGAAGGAATGTCGGCGGGTGAGGCCGCCGCTCGAATTGAAGGCGAGCGCCTTGACCTGACGATCGGTGGCCGACCTCAAGAGCGTGGCCACCTGCACCTAATTACGCAGGTGCAGAGAGAGTTAGAGGATGTCTTCGTTGGGCTCGGTTTCCAGATTGCCGAGGGCCCCGAGGTTGAGACCGATTGGTACAACTTCGAGGCGCTTAATTTCCCTCCCGGGCATCCAGCACGTGCGATGCAGGACACTCTCTATGTAGACCTCGGCGAGCAGGAGCAAGTACTGCTGCGAACCCATACGTCACCAGTGCAGGTGCGCGTGATGGAGAGCCGCAAGCCACCGATCTACACGATCATGCCAGGGCGCGTCTACAGACGCGACACGCTCGATGCTCGTCACTCTCCGGTCTTCCACCAGATTGAGGGGCTAGTTGTAGACGAGGGGATTACCCTCGGCGACCTATTCGGAACGATTGACGCGTTTACGCGTTCATATTTTGGATCATCTATAAAGGCGCGGTTCCTGCCTTCATATTTTCCGTTCACTGAGCCCTCTGCAGAGTTCTCGGTCACCTGTATCTTCTGCGAAGGCTCTGGCTGCACAGTCTGCTCTCGTACAGGCTGGATCGAGCTAGGTGGTTGCGGCATGGTTGACCCAAATGTCTTCAAGTCAGTTGGTTATGACCCGGAGACCGTCTCTGGCTTTGCGTTCGGCTTCGGCCTTGAGCGTATGGCGCAGATTCGATTCGGCGTTGACCACGTTAAAGCATTCTTCGATGACGACATCCGCTTCCTGAAGCAGTTCTGAGGTAGACGTGCGCGCTCCGTTGTCTTGGCTCAAAGAGTTCACTCCACTCCCCGATGATGTCGGTGCGATTACCGATGCCCTTAATCAACTAGGTCTTGAGGTAGAGGCCGTCGAGGAGCCGGGGCGTGAGATTAACGGTGTCGTGATAGCGCGAGTGCTTGGTGTTCACCCGCACCCAGATGCAGACAAACTCCGCCTTGTAGATATCGAGTTTGGTGTTGGCGAGACTCAGGTTGTCTGCGGTGCACCGAATGTGGTTGTTGGGATGGTCGTCGCATACGCCGGATCTGGTGCAACTCTCCCAGGGGGTTTCACACTTGAGCCACGCAAGATTCGCGGGGTGGTCTCCGACGGCATGCTCTGCTCTTCGCGTGAGTTAGGGCTCGGTGAGGACCATGATGGAATTCTTGACCTGAGCCAAGAGCTTGAGTCAGGCACAGATATCTGCGAAGCAATGGGGCTAGATGATGTCGTATTCGATGTCTCAATTACGCCCAACAGGCCGGATGCGATGAGCATTATCGGAATAGCTAGAGATTTGGCTGCTCATTTCGAACTTGATTTCACCCTCCCGACTCCCGTTACCGGCGCTGCTGGAACAGGTGCCCAGGGCGTGACGGTGGAGGTTCTCGATGCGCAGCGCTGCCCGCGCTTTACTGCGCGCATGCTTAGCGTCACAGTCGGCCCCTCTCCGGAATGGATGCAGCGTCGCCTTTCATTGGCCGGCATGCGACCCATCTCAAATGTTGTCGACATAACGAACTACGTGCTCCTTGAGCGCGGACAACCTCTGCATGCTTTCGATGCGAGTCGTCTGGCGGGTTCAACCCTAAGAGTTCGGTTGGCCGCTGATGGAGAGACGGTCACCACTCTCGATGGGGTATCACGCTCCCTGACATCCGCAGACCTGTTGGTCTGTAGCGGGGATGATGCGCCACAATCAATTGCTGGGATCATGGGGTGCGCGGCTGCAGAGGTAGGGGAGCAGACGACAGAGATCATTCTTGAGGCTGCATACTTCGATCCAATGGGGATCTCAAAATCTTCTAAGCGCCTCGGACTGCGCAGCGAGTCGAGCGCTCGCTTCGAACGCGGGATTGACCCGAACGCAGTGATCGCTGGCTCTGATCGTGCCGTCGAACTAATGGAGGCGTTCGCTAACGCGACGGTTATCTCAGAGACGACCGATCAATATTTAGAGCCCATTACATCGCCTCAGATTTTGCTTCGTTCAGAGCGCGTGAATGCCGTTCTTGGAACCACGCTCAGCCTGGATCAGATCTCTGCGCTACTGGTACCGCTTGGAATTGCTTGCGTATCGCAGGGCAGCGAGAACACAGTGGCCACGGTCCCTACATTTAGGCCGGATATCACCCGCGAGATAGACCTAATTGAAGAGACTGCGCGCAGGCTAGGCCTCGACGCGATTCCTCGAACTCTCCCTAGTAATCCGGATCATGTTGGCGGCTTTAGCCGTTCACAGCAGGAGAGGCGTTTAGTAGCCGATGCGCTTGTCGGTGCCGGCCTCTCGGAGGCTTACACGCTCTCGCTCTTATCTGAGAAGGCTCTTGAGCCATTTGGTTATGACGCCTCAACCTCAGTGAGTCTTACCAATCCGTTGCGGGCTGAGGAGTCTTTACTACGTCCGGCAATTCTCCCCGGACTACTCGGCGCCGTTGCTTTCAACGCAGCGCAGGGGAATCCCGATGTAGCACTCTTCGAGACCGGGCATATTTTCCGCAGGCCGGTAGGCGATGCGATACAACCCGATGAACGCGATCATGTTGCTGGTGTATTCGCTGGTACTCGCAGCGGTCGCCCTCATGATGTTGATCGACCCGTTGATGTCTACGATGCAATTACGGCGATGAATACTCTCACCGATGCTTTGAGACTCAGTGATGTGCGCGTTGTCGCTGGCGAGGTTGCTGGCCTCCACGCAGGTAGGACCGCGATCGTATTTGTCGATGGTGCTGCGATTGGTCACGTTGGAGAGGTAGATGGGCCGGCTCTTGGCGTTCACTCGCTATCTGCTCCGGTCGTTGCATTCGAACTTGATCTGGGTGCGCTCCTGCGGGCTGCCCGACTAGAGCGCCGGTACTCTGCGCCATCACGATTCCCTGCAAGCGGTGTCGACCTTGCCTTTGTCGTAGCGGATGGCATCGCAGGGGCTGATGTCCTTGCGACCCTCAAGGCAGCTGGGGCTGATCTTCTTGAGGAGATTCGGGTCTTCGACGTATTTCGCTCGGAAGCACTCGGGGAGGGGGTCAGAAGCATTGCCTTCTCGCTCAGGTTCCGGAGTAGTGAGAAAACCCTTACGGATACTGAGGTTGGCGAGGCTCGGGCGCGATGCATCGAGGCTGTCTCTAGCGCCCATGGAGCGGAACTCCGTTAAATCCACGCAAGAGTATGCACTGGGCTGTATAGTACGCGCATGGCATATCGAATAGGGGTTATCGGCGGTTCCGGCTATACCGGGGTTGAGCTGCTGCGGATCCTTCACTCACACCCCGAGGCAGAGGTATTACTTGCTACTGCCGACTCGAATGCAGGCGCAATGGTGGGCGAGCTCTACCCGTCGCTCCATGCTGCCTATCCGCACCTCGCGTATAGCTCCGTTGAGTCCGCCTCCTTCGATGGGCTCGACCTGGTATTCGTTGCACTTCCACATGGTGCCTCACAGGCGATTATGCCCGGCGTGCTCTCAAGCGTTCCCCACGTAGTCGACCTTGGTGCAGACTTTCGTCTCCCTCCGGCGCTCTATAAGGAGTGGTATGGCGAAGAGCACACTGCCCCAGATCTTCAGGAGAGTTTCGCTTTTGGATTGCCAGAGGTATTCCGCTCAAACATC
>CAMDSG010000101.1 GCA_945907055.1 Bifidobacterium breve
ACAAGTAGAAACGCGTGAACCTCAATATCTTTAGCCAACGCGTGTACCAACTCGGCCTGCGCCCCAACAGGGGGACCAGCCCCAAATAGAGCGATGCGATTGGGGAGGTCGCGCTCTGTGCTCTCTTGAGTCTCTGCGAATTTCTGAGTCGCTCGAAAGATCTCGTACTGCCAAAGGAAGCGAGGGTCTAGCTCCGAGCCTGCTTCATCATCGAGGGCATCACCGTTATGCCACGCTCGAAGCATTCCGGGTCGGTAGGAGCCATATCGATCGAATAGATCCGCAATATGGCGCGCAACCGCTAGCGGGCGATCTCGTAGACGTTGGGCTAGGCCGCAGTGCTCTGCTAATGCCTCATCATCGAGGGCTCTAAGTATCAGCCAAGTAGTCTCATCGACACCCCAAGGCATAGCGGTGCGGATGCCAGATCTCGCACGCAACTTGCCGGTAAAAGCGAACTCGATATTCGCGCTGATCCCATGAGTGTCTCGGATAGCCGCATCGAGATACTCGGCCATACCAATATTTGGAACGATAACTAGTTGAGACTCGAAAGGATCCTCGGGGCGATGAGATACCCACTCGAGAAAAGCCGGGAGGAGTTCGTCAGGGGTTGAGCAGACCGATGTAATTAGCGCCATGCGAAGCCTCCACACGCGGCGTCAGATGTGGGGCTGGATGTGGCTCTAGATGAGGCGCTCTCGTTCGCTAATTGATTCGTAATCGCCGCGTTATTCATAACCCCAAGATAGGTCAGGGGTGGGACATGCTGCATTTGGGGATTGAGTTCTCCCCCTCTAGGCGAAGTTATGAGACGTTACGGAGCAGAGCCTCATTTGCGTTCTCAGGTAACGAGGTGAGTGGGGTCGCTATCTCTGCAACTGTTGGGCCGTGGACCTCGGCGAGTGGCGCAAGCGCTGCAAGATCGAAGCCGTAGAGGGCAGCGGCGTTCTCACCCAATATCTGTCGCAGCCGCTCTGGGCTCTCATCGGACCAGACCTGTCGCAGGTGCTCGCGAGAAAACGGCCCGGTTCCCTCGTCGTGTGGATAATCAGATCCCCACATAACGCGATCCATACCGATTGACTTCATCGCAAGAACGTCCATGAGCTGCGGTGGGCTTACTGCAACCCAGCAGTTTTGGTTGAAGTACTCGGTAGCGGAGCGAGGAAGGATGCTCTCGGGTCCGTAGACCATCTCGCCGGTACGCCCTGTCGCGCGAATCTGTGCAAGGAGTGAGTCGTAACGCTCAATCATCGGCTCAATCCAGGCGCACCCCATCTCAGCCATAACAAACTTGAGTCTTGGGAATCGCTCAAAGACTCCGGAGAGGAGAAGTTGAGAGAACGGACGCTGCGAGTAGAAGGAGACCTCAGTTATGAAGAGAAGCGCGCTCGCTGGGTAGCGACCAAAATCGGGGAGACCTGTACCGCCATGGGAGTTGACTGGAATTCCCAACTCTTCGCACTCTCGCCAGAACGGATCAAGTGCTGGGTCGTAGAGCGGCGGCACGTACTTGCAGTCGGGTGGGGGTGATGCGATTAGGACTCCACCGCGCAGTCCATTCTCGGCAATCCATCGAACATCCTCAATGGCGTCATCAACGTTATTTAGAAACACTTGACCAATGCCAGCGCGTTGATTTGGAAAGCGCGAGCAGAAATCTGCGAGCCAACGGTTGTGGGCCTGAAGGCCGGCACGACGGTGCTCGTACTCCTCGGGCTTCGGTGGCTTAGCAAATAGAACGAACGATGGGAAGAACGGCGGAACAGTGTTGGGGTAGATGACCTCTGCGACTTGACCATCTGCATAGAGGTCACTGTTGCGGCGATCATCATCCCAGTTGCGGACGCGCCCGCCATCTTGGAGATCGCGAAAAGGGTTCTTGTATTTGTTGCGCCACGCATCAAAATCATCGAGGTATGCGGGGTCGAGATACTCACGGTACGTCTCATGGTTAGCGCCTGCATGGCAGTCGGCTGAGATGATCGTGTAGTGGTCTGTCTTGTGAAGGTCAGTTGTGTCTGTGATGGGTGGCGTCATGTCTGTAAATGTAATGCAGCGAGGGGAGTAAACGGTAAGCCGATAGGGCTGTAACTCTTGGGCGCCACGATTTGAGGAGTCGGCCCCAAAATGCGAGCGAGGCACTAAGCCGAGCGCTAATTGGGATAGATCTATCTACGATTTACGCTATTACCCCGTCAGTACGCAGAGCCTCAAGGGCTGCCTTGTCAAGCCCAAGTATCTCTGAGAGGACCGAGTCTGTGTGCTGCCCCAGTCCGGGTGGAGGCGTCTCTGGGCCCTCGGCAACACCACTCATCTTGACGGGGTTACCAGGGGTGATTACAGGCTGTGCAACTCCATCGGGGCGAGGGATCTCGACGAGCATTCCGCGTGCCGCTACATGGGGATCATGTACGACCTCTTCGTCTGTGAAGCACGGCCCTGCGGCGACTCCAGCACTCCCTAAAGCGGAGCAGGCCTCGGCCCGAGTGAGCGTCGATGCCCATTCCTCAATTGCGGGGCGCAGCCATTCGTCGAGGTGATCGATCCAGCCTTGGCGCGTTGCAAACTTGGGGTCATCAATGAACTCTGGGTGGCCAATTGTCTCGACGAGTTTTGCAAAGTGAGCCTCGCGCCCAACCTGAATGATGAACCATCCATCGCTTGCCCTAAAGCCGTGAATGATTAGCGGCCCAAGTTCTCCACCGCGCAGGCCCATTGACCAGAAGTTTGTAACTATGTCGGTCATCGCAACCATAGCGTCATACATCGCAATGTCTACATACTGACCCTTGCCGGTTGCATCGCGATGGCGCAGTGCCGCGAGTATTCCAATTGTTGCGAATAATGCAGCGCTGATATCGCCGAGAGCGCCTACTGGTGCAACGTTTGGGTGCGCATCTCCGTATTGCTTCATGTCATAAATGCCCGACATAGCCTCCACTACTGGTGCAAAGGCTGGCCAAGTTGAGTAGGGAGTCTCCTCGGTGTTGCCGAACCCTGAGACTGATACATAAATGGCTGCGGGGTTTACTGCTGCGATGTCTTCGTATCCAAGACCTAGTCGCGACATCGTCCCGGCTTTGGAGTTCTCTGCGATGATGTCGAAGTGCGGTGCAAGGGCGAGTACTAGGTCGCGCCCGCGCGGGTCTTTTAGATTGATGACGAGACTGCGCTTGTCTAGGTTGTTGCGCAGAAAGGTTGCTCCGGTCTTGGTCCCATCCTCGTTGGTCCAGGCGGGCATCGAGCCTCTGCCTGAGTCGCCCAATCCTGGTGGCTCAACCTTGATCACATCGGCCCCGAGGCGGGCGAGAAGTTGGGTGGCATACGGCAGGGCCTGCATCTGTTCGAGGGCCAGAACCCTCACACCATCAAGGGGCTTGCCGTTGCCTAGGGCATCTTCGTTGCGTATATCTCCAAGTTGCACGTTAGAGAGGTTAGAGGGAGGGGAGAGTGCGGTACCGTTTCACGATGCGCGGAATTATTTCTTGGGGTACCTATCTACCATTTCGGCGGCTTGACCGCACCACAATTGCCTCGGTTGCTGGCTCAGGCGGTGGCAAGGGGACCCGAACTGTGGCCAGCTACGACGAAGACACGACCACCCTTGGCGTTGAGGCTGCGAGAGTAGCCCTGAGGGATTGCCCCGATGCCCACCCGCTCTCACTCTGGTTCGCAACCACAGAGCCTGCCTATCTTGACAAGACAAATGCCACGGCTATCCACGCAGCGCTTCGTCTGGATTCTGGCGTGCCGGCCTATGACGCTCTCGGCTCCATACGCTCCACTCTCGGAGCATTACGCGCTGCGCTTGATTCTTCCTCAACTTCATTGGTTGTAACCGCGGACCGCAGAGGGAGCCTCCCCGGGAGTCCAGATGAATCTGCTGGTGGCGATGGTGCGTCTTCAGTACTGATCGGTGACGATGCAAGCGATGCGCCGGTGCTCGCTGAGATTGTTGCGTGGGAGTCATTGACTGAAGAGTTTCTTGATCGTTGGCGTACCCCTGGAGATCTGCGCTCGCGTCAATGGGAGGAGCGCTTTGGCGAGACTCGCTATACCGACTTAGGTGCCCGGGCGATTGCTGCGTTACTCAGCACCACAGGGCTCGCTATCGACGCGATTGATTATCTAATTGTCGTTGGGCCACACGACCGCGCTAATTCTGCAGTGGCTAAGAAGTCTGGTGTCGCATCGGATCGCGTTGTAGATACCTTCGGAACCAATGTTGGCAACACGGGTGCAGCCGCTCCTCTTCTTGTTCTTGCTTCGGTTCTTGAGCGTGCCTTACCGGGGCAACGAATCCTCTTACTTGTGCTCGCTGATGGTGCTGATGCAGTGTTAGTTCGCACCACGCCAGCTATATCGCAGCACAAGCCTTCTCGAGCTGTATCCGTGCAGATCGCAGCCGGCGCACCTGTTGCATACGGTAAATACCTTGCGTGGAGAGGGCTGCTTCCCGTTGAGCCGCCACGCCGACCCGAGCCAGCGCGCCCGTCATCGAGCGCCGCTGCTCGGAACACAGAGTGGAAGTTTGGATTCGTAGGCTCCGAGGACGAAGACGGAGTCGTGCACCTGCCGCCGGCCGATGGCGAGTGGAGCATGCGCCCTATGTCTGAGGTGCTCGGGACAATCGTTACCTTCACAATCGATCGCCTCGCGTACTCACAGAGCCCGCCCGTTGTATTCGCAGTTGTTGACTTCGATGGTGGCGGTCGATTGCCGGTCGAACTAACTGATGTTGACCCTGAAGATGTCGCAATTGGTGGAAGAGTTGAGATGACATTTAGAAAACTCTTTACGGCTGACGGAATTCATAACTATTTCTGGAAAGCGCGACCAGTGCGCGGGAATGGCGTGGAGGGCTGAGATGGCATCGCACGGAATTCGTGATCGAGTAGCAATTGTTGGGATGGGATGCACGCGTTTTGCAGAGCATTGGGATAAGAGCGCCGATGATCTACTTCGCGATGCGGCCTCAGCGGCTCTCGCAGATGCAGGTACATCGAGACAAGACATTGATGCATATTGGCTCGGTACTGCTCAGTCGGGGATGAGCGGCATCATGCTCGCTAAGGCCCTTGGGCTTGAGGGCAAACCAGTGAGCCGCGTTGAGAACTACTGCGCAACCGGATCAGAGGCGCTACGTCAGGCTGCGTATGCGGTTGCTAGTGGAGCGTATGACTCAGCCATGGCAATTGGGGTCGAGAAGGTAAAAGACTCTGGTTATCAAGGTCTAAATGCCTTCCCCATACCTACTGACGGTACGAACCGAACGCTCACGGCCGCGGCGATGTTCTCCATGGTTGCACCTGCATATGCGCGTAAGTATGGAGTCCCGATGGATGAGATGAAGCGAGTACTCGCACGTATCGCATCGAAGAACCACGCTAATGGTGCGCGCAATCCGCGTGCACAGTTTCGACGCGAGATGTCTGTGGATCAGATATGCGCGATGCCTTCGGTTGCCGGAGACCTCTCGGTATTCGACTGTGCCGGTGTCGCAGATGGCGCCGCTGCAGCAATTGTTGTGCGGGCAGAGGATGCTCACCGTTATACAGATAAGCCTCTATATATCAAGGCGCTATCGTTGGTAGCTGGCAACGGTTCAGGCCTTACCGACCCCGAGTACGACTACACCACATTTCCTGAGATTGTTGCGTGTGCGCAGGATGCATACGCACAGGCTGGTGTCACGGACCCGCGTTCGCAGATCGCAATGGCAGAGGTTCATGATTGCTTTACCCCCACAGAGCTTGTGTTGATGGAGGACCTCGGTTTTTCAGAGCGCGGTGAAGCGTGGCGTGAGATCGAGGCGGGGGCCTTTGATATCGATGGTGTTCTGCCGGTCAATCCAGATGGTGGGCTCAAGTCATTTGGGCACCCGATCGGCGCCTCTGGCCTGCGCATGATGTTCGAGGTGTGGCTCCAGATGAGGGGAGAGGCCCCTGATGATCGGCGGATCTCAACCTGGCCTGAGCGTCAATTGGCGCTTACACACAACCTCGGCGGTTACCCGGGAGAGATGGTCTCCTTCGTCTCAATCCTTGGTTCGTCCCTAGGCTGAGAACAATTTATTCGGTGCGGACACCTCTGAGGCCGAACCACGCCATCTCCGCTAACCACGACGCGAGTAGGTCAGGGTCTTGAATCTCACCGTCTGTCGCGAGAGTTCGGCTTGTGGCTTCAGCCATTCCGACCATTGCATGGGCTAATACTCTGCGCTGGGCATCTGGTACATCGATCTCGATTAGGCCAGAGATGAGTATCGAGATTCGATCTATGGCTCGATCTGCAACGGCAGAGAACTCTGGGTCATTACGAACCGATGCGCCAAATAGGAGTCGAAAGGATGCTGGATTCGCAGCTGCAAAACGAAAGTACTC
>CAMDSG010000102.1 GCA_945907055.1 Bifidobacterium breve
TCCACTGAACTCAGCGGAGCGAGTACCAGGGGCGGAGACGATGCGGACTTTCCCACCTAGACGCTGAACCTCTAGGGCGTAGGGAACAAACGCGTGGTCTCCACTGCCGATTACAAGCCACTCATATCTACGAGCAACGAAATCGGGTCTGACGATGCCCAAGAGAAGATTCTCCGCACCATCGGCACCATTCGCACAGTGCTTTGGGTATCGCGTCGGTAGCGAAAATGCTGCCTCAGCCATGACTAGACCACAGGTTGCAATCTCAACGTGATCCTGCTCATTGAGGCCCGCTGAGAATGCGTAGTCGTCCCAAATATCTCGGTACACGAAGCACTCTTGACCTGGACCTCGCGCGAGGTTCTCGAGGTCTACGAGATGCAGCGCACGATCACGAATGTCGAACATGCGGCTAGAGGAACTTGCACTTTGGTGGCGGTTGAGTGTTGAGGACATTGAGTGACTCCTATGATTTGGGTTCAAACGAACCGATACGGATGGCTTATTTATTTACTTCGCCTTACCTACTTACTGACTTACTTACTGACTCACTGACTGACTCACTGACTTACTTACTTGCCTGCCAAGTCGCTAGCGAAGTTCAATAACGGCTTGGGACTGCGGCAAACAGAATCGCTCCAACTAAGAACAACGGGAAGAGCACTAGAACAATCGATGCGGCAACAACGAAGGCAATAACGAGCAGCAGGCCAGCAAAGATGTAGCGAACAAGCATCCAGAACGTCATACCTGCTACCCCCTCCATTGGTTTGTTGCCCAAGCACTCTTCGTTTGCCTAAACGATCGAACGCTTCACAGCATGCCAAGGGCCTGGGACATCTACCAGCGCAGCGGCCCCAACCCCCGAACTTCGGGTACTTAATGTCGCTATAGCGACCACAAATGCCCGAAGTTCGTGGAAGCGCCATGTTTTTATGGAGTCTCGCTGCTACCTTTCCTCCATGACTCAGAGCAACGGAACCTGGAAACGCCTTGTAGTAGCAGGCCTAATCGCAGCAATGGTGAGCACCGTAGGGATAGCTTCATGTGCTGGAGGCAGCCCCAAGGCAGACCCGACGACCACCTCCACCACTACCGCTCAGGGAAAGCCATGCGTCGCCGTCTCCGAGGCTCTCCCAGAGGGCTCCCCAGCAGTACCGATCGAGGTTGGCCCCGCACCAACATCGCTTCTAATCAAAGACCTTGTCGTTGGAACAGGCCCTGCCACTGTCGCGACATCAAGCGTCACTGTTGATTACATCGGCGTCTCGTGCTCGACTGGAAAGATCTTTGATTCCTCATATGCAAATGGAGCACCCGTAACTTTTGGTCTCAACCAGGTGATCCAAGGATGGAGCCAAGGCCTTCTCGGAATGCAGGCCGGCGGCACTCGCCTACTAGGCATTCCGGCAAATCTCGCGTACGGAGATAACCCACCAACTCCGGCGATTGCACCAGGTGAGACGCTTTGGTTTGTCGTCGAACTAAAATCTATAGCCTAATTTTTAAGGCCATATACCTTTTAAAAAGTCTCGAATTACGACTACTCAACTAGGCGGAGTATCGCGGATGTAATACGAACCGCATCCTCTGGCGACAAGTCGTACGGCAACTCCATCTCGAATAATCCGAAACTCGTCTTCACGGCAACTCGGTGTGTCTCGTTGATCTGCGACCGTATCTGTGCACGCATCTGCTCCCGAGGCGGAGTCATCATCATCATCTGCGGAGCGTCGGCGAGCGACCGGTCATCCAATTCAAAGTTTGGGTCAATGCGCTGGGATGAGAAACTCTCTCCACGTCGCGCCGCCCCTGAAAGCCGCATCGCTCCCGATAACCCTGAGGCTTCTGTAGCGCGCTTGGAGGTTCGAGAACCTCGACGGAGCTCGGCGAGATAATCCCCGGCTCGGCCCTGAGCCTCTCGCCGCAGGTAACGCCGAACCCAACCCGCAAAGCGCACCCAGTTATCTGCGTAATTACTCGCCGTTGATCTCCTGCCCTTTGGATCTGAGGCGCTCTCATAGCGGAATTTCTCGGCTTGCGCCTCAACCGCGGCGCGGTCGATCGGGAACTCCCCCGACTCCTCTAGGTCTACAAAGCCATTGGCCTCAAGGACCCTCCGAGCCGAGTGGTAGAGGAGGCGTCGGTAGGCGTCTGCGTACCCACGGGCCCCATGGATTTGAGCCTCAACCCTGGCTAGTTCGTCCCAAGTGATCTCCATACCCGCACCCTAGCCCAAATATTCTTATTTATGAATCGGGAATAAAAATAGATCGAGGGCGGTTAAACCCCCCGAGTAGAAGAACTGGACTGACCCTCTGAGGGTTAAATGTCCCAGCCCCATGGGAGTATTACTCATCACCAAAAACCAGGTCAGTAACCCCATAGGCCAAATCAACATAGTTTTAGATAAGAAATAATAATTCCAACTAAATAAGGAGAGATAGATGAAACCGAACCCGGAGAGCGCCCCAAAGGGCAGCACCACCAATTTGAGTGCCAGCAAGAGGCGCCACTCGAGCCGCCCATCAGGGCGAGCTAGCCACGCAGCACGCATCACCGCTTGGGCTGTCGAGACCACAGAACTAGCAGAGGAGCAAACCATTACCGAGCACGCCAGCGCAGTTCAAAACCTCACCAGTTCACCGAGCCCACTCGAGACCCTCAATCTCCTCTTAGAGGCGCAGCACAGTCACGACCTCAAGCGAGTTGGCTCCACATATGAATCACTTCGCGGTATCGACACGGTTCACAAGGGGTTGATCCTTAGTTGCCGACTTGGAGACTCTCTAAACGAGAAGGCAAACCGTCTTAGCCAGTGGGTCGAGGCGGGGGTGACCCACATTGTCGATTGCCGCATTGAAGACAGCGATGAAGAATTTGTTGCACTACACGCTCCACAAATCACTTACATATACGCCCCGACCGATGACGACGGTCTAGAGCGCGAGCCCGAGTGGTTCGATGGAGCGCTTCGAGACCTAGGTAACGCGCTCGAGGATCCTGATTCGGTACTCCTCGTACATTGTAGCGCCGGAATAAATCGTGGGCCGTCACTTGCCTTCCGATTGTTGCTCGAAGCCGGCTGGGAACCAGTTGCTGCACTCAATGCGATCAGAGAAGCACGCCCCGTAACCCGTGTCATCTACGCACCTGATGCGCTTATGCATTTCTACGGAGACCGCATCTGGAGCAGCGACTCAGATGCCACAGAGGTCGTCTCACCAGAGATCGTGTCATGACCTCTGGAGATTTACTCCAGTCAACACAGTCAACAAATCCGCAGGCCTCATCATTCCAACAAAGGACAAAAACATGACAGCACTAATTTCAAGTATCGAGACCATAAGCATTGGGTCACCCAAAACAGTGGGGCCAGTGAGCCTCTATCCGATCTATAACCACGGCCCGGCAGCGCTTACCTATATATCGGCACGCGACGCAATCGCAGCTGGGACACTCCTCATTGAAGAGGCCACCCACGAGACAGTGCCTACGCTTTTGTTTACGAATACCGGAAAAATCCCGGTGCTCGTAACCGACGGCGAGATCGTAGAGGGTGGTTACCAAAACCGCACAGTTACCGTGCCGGTCTTGCTCATTCCAGGGACAACTCCGGTCCCAGTTGCTTGCGTTGAGTCAGGGCGCTGGCACGGCGAGCGCGGGCGTACATTTGGGCGCAGCACGCAGAGGCTTCCCCGTAATGTGCGTCGAGCAGTCGTTCAGAGTGTTGGCCTCACAGATCACGGCACTCCACGTCGGGTCAACCAGGGCGAGGTCTGGTCACAGGTAGACCACGTTCTCCAGTCGAGGCTGATTGACGCCGAGACAAATTCGCTGCTTGAGATTGGCGAGCACGCTCCGTCAGAGCACATCGATGCACGACTTACGACAGTAGATAATGCCGTCGCGATTCTGCGCCACCTTCGCCCGCTCCCTGGTCAGACCGGGGTTGTAATCGCAATCGGCGGACGAATCATTAACGCTGAGCTATTCGATCGCACGGAGACGCTGGCCACTTACTGGGACGAGGTGCTCGCTGCGATTGCTTTTGATGTTCCATCGAGCATCGACGGCTCACGACCATCGATCTCTCGGGCGCTGCGTTTTGTCCGCCAGGTTCTAAAAGCTGGTGGAGAGAGCAACGACGGGATCGGTGTCGGTACGGAGTTCCGCTTCAACTCATCTCGAGTCGCAGCACAGGGACTCGCATTCGAGAACCAGCTCGTATGCCTATCCGTGATCGCCGCATAAGCCCTACCCATATCCAAACAGCGAGTCAACCCAAAGTTCCAACAACCTAAAACCCGGGCAAATGCCCGAGAGGAGCAACACATGAGCACTACCCCAGACCCAACTAGCAACTCGGGAGCGGACTCAACTCCGACCCCTCCAGCAGTACCCGTGCCGGTGCACCTTTACGTACTCATCGACGTATCCGGCTCGATGGAGTCAATTCGAGGCGATGTGATCGGCGGATTCAATACTCTGCTCGCAGATCAGCGCGCCGAGGCAGAGGATGCGAGCCGAGCAACTGTTGTGCTCTTCGACTCTGTAGAGCCCAACAATGTAGTTGCATCGGGCGTACCTCTTCGCGAGGTAGTCGAACTCGACCAGAACTCTTATCAACCTCGTGGTGGCACACCACTACTCGATGCAACCGGCGTGCTCATCACGCGCGCAGATCGCGAGAAGCGCGAGCGCGCAGATGCTGGGCTACCCGCTGAGGACATTCTCTTTGTCACCATCACCGATGGGCATGAGAATCAATCGACGGAGTTCACTCGAGATGCCATCAAAACTCTCGTTGAGCAGCGCCAGGCAGATGGATGGGAGTTTTCATTCCTCTCTGCGGACTTAGAGGCATTCGCTGATGCTCGGGCAATGGGTTATGACCATGCTCGTATGACTCACTTCTCTAAGTCACCAGAGGGGATGCGCGATGCTTTCGCTAATACCAGTCAGCTGCTGAGCGACAAGAAGCAGGCGATACGCGACAGCCAGAGAAGCCGAGACGAGCAGCCCAAGAGCGACCCGAACGCGTGACCGGGCAGTCGGTTCGGTTGGTGCGCAGGTCTAAACAATCTGCAATCCAACCGGACCGAGGCGCGTGGCGGGGGTTAAACCGAGGCCATTAAAGCAATCAGTCGGTGTAGCGGAGGCCCCCGAATCGGGCTTGCAGGGTCTCTACGAGTTGATCAGCGGTTCCAACAACAGCGAGTACCGATGCCTCAAAGTCATCCGCCTCTAGGTGCGCGCCTAACAAACGGTGCTGAAACTCAATCTCCCCTATGCCCATAAAGGCATTGAGAGTCACGTGCCCAAATACGTATCTCCAGCCGTTGGTAGCAATCCATTCACAGAGCGGCGAGGTGATCACAACTTCGCGCAACACGGGTGAAACAATCGTCACTAGGGTGCGCGCTACTGAGTCTCCGAGAGCCTGCATTTCAATATCTACAAAGACTGCAGTGTTGTTATATGCAATTCGCATTGTTCCGTCGGGGAGATCCTCTACACCAGAGTCCAGATTAAACAAGATAGTGCGGAGAGAGTCGCGCAGGGCCTCAACTCCAAGATCAAGAACTTTTTCTTGTGTTGGCGAAACCGTCTCTGGTCTCAGAGTCATGAAGACTCCGACGCTCGAGCACACCAGCAGGTTCTGTACTGCAGTTCAAGATTACATTTGCCAAACTCCACCCGACTGCTCTCTTTCTATCCGTCGTGACGTTGAGTTTGTTCTAACACACCAACGCGGCGTCTACGTGCCATACGGAGCCGAGATCCACCTAGTAATTAGGCAGAGCGATGGGCGTTTCACTAACAGTGAGCCTCATGACTGTGCACGCTCTTTAGTGGTCACACCAAGCGTCTGATTTATAACCCAATCGAGAACCGCTGGTGCAGATTCAGAGTCAACATGCACTCCATCTTTGCGGGTCATGTCGCAGGCTTTTAAAGGCCCACCCGGGCAGAACTTCGGAGCAAGATCAAAATTAAGAATGCCCTCAACTGAGGCAAACTCCTTCATTGCATCGCGAACGCACGCGGCACGATCTGGGTAATTCGATGGAAGGGCGAACTGACTATTAGGGCCAGGCCAAGAAATAATCGCGAGGACAGGAATCACATTTTTAGACTTCAGATAAGCGATTCGCTCCGATACGTCTTTTAGATACCAGTCAAACCCATCGCAGGGCCCAATCCACTGACCATTTACTAAATGATCGACAACCACTGCCGCACCAATCATCAGAAGTGCGACCTTGGCTGGCCTAGCCCCGCGGGTGATTGCAGATGGATATGAAGTTTTCCAATCAAGACAATCCGCTGGTGGCCGCATCGTGTCTCCACGACGA
>CAMDSG010000103.1 GCA_945907055.1 Bifidobacterium breve
GCGTTTTTGGATTGTGTGCTCCATGAGGTCCATGATGGTGGCGACCATTGGATCGTCGTTGGGCGCGTAATCGATCTTGGAATCGAGGCCGATGCCGGCCCACTTCTCTATTACCGAGGCGCATACGGTCGATTAGGCGAGTAGCGCTCGAAAGGGCGCCAAAAACTCTCCTGTAGCCTCAAAATCCTCCTCTACAGGTAGCCCTCTTATGGGCCGATACCCCCAAAGTTCCGGTAACTACCGGTCGACTTATTGAATGGGGGAGCAGACCAGATATGGATGATCTCAGCCTGCTCAGTGGGCACGCCGTGCTACGCGGCGTTGCTGACGTATCTGCACACCGTGAAGCGCATAGGCGACGACGCCTCGCTCAAATAGTCGCGGGCCTTGGTCTGATCGCAACAGTTCTTTACTGGAGACTTCTCGCCGGCATTCCATTCACATTTGGATGGCCAGATATTCATCTCTCATCAGAGATGCAGCAACTCCTCCCCGGAGTGGCTCTCATCATCGTGCTCGGTGCTGTGCTCGTGGTTCCTCTTCTCTCTGCAGGGAAGTCGCCGCACATCATGTATCGACCGAGCGAGATCCCGATCACTCTCGACGATGTAGTCGGCCTGGGTGTCGTGAAAGAGGAGGTTGTCAAGACTCTGAACCTCTTCCTCGCGTTTCGAACTTTCAGGGATCGCATGGGCGGTAACCCGCGCCGCGCAATTCTCTTCGAGGGCCCACCTGGTACCGGTAAGACCTACATGGCAAAGGCAATGGCGCGTGAGGCGGGAGTCCCTTTCCTATACGTATCTGCTAGCTCATTTCAGTCCATGTACTACGGCCAGACGAACCGCAAAATTAGATCTTTCTTCCGCAAACTCCGCACCATCGCGCGTCGTGAAGGAGGAGCGATCGGATTCATTGAAGAGATCGATGCCATTGCTGCATCGCGCAGCGGGGTGAGGTCTCGATCCACTGAGGGCGTAAACGGTCCTTCTAGCAGCGACTCCAAGGGTATCGAGAGATCAACAATGTCTGAGGGAATCAGCGGCGTTGTAAACGAGCTCTTGGTCCAGATGCAGTCATTTGACGAGCCCACTATCGGCAGTCGTATGCGGGGTGCGGTTATTGATCTTGCCAACAGGATGCTCCCCGAGATGAAGCAGTTTAAGAAGCGTCCTCCAGTCTCTTCAAACATTCTCGTTATCGGTGCGACCAACCGCGCTGCAGATTTAGATCCAGCGTTGCTGCGACCTGGGCGCTTCGATCGCTCCATCTCATTCGACCTGCCGAGCCGCAGCGGGCGGCGCGAGATCATTGACTATTACCTTCAACGCAAGGCTCATGTCCCTGAGTTGGATCGTGAGGATCGTCGCGATCAACTCGCAGCAATCACCCTTGGCTACTCGCCGGTGATGATTGAGCATCTATTTGATGAAGCTCTTGTCTGGGCACTGCGATCTAATCGCGAGTCAATGGACTGGACCGATGTTCATCAGGCCAAGATGACCGAAGAGATCGGGTTAAAGCAGCCTGTCGAGTACACAGATGAAGATCGTCGAACCATCGCTACACACGAGTCTGGGCATGCAGTAGTTGCCTATCTAGTAGGGGTCGGGCGCAAACTTGAAGTGCTTAGCATCGTGAAGCGAAAAGATGCGCTTGGATTGCTTGCTCACTCTGATACTGAGGAACGTTTTACCCGAACTCGTACAGAGCTCATCGCTGCGATTCAAATCTCATTTGGTGGGATGACCGCTGAGGAACTCTTCTTCGGTGAGGCTGGAACCGGGCCAGGTGGCGACTTGGCATCTGCAACGAAAATCGCAGCACAGATGGTCGGATCTTTCGGGATGGCAGGGACCTTGGTCTCATTCGATGCAATTGAGCCTGGCCCTGTCTCTATGGGAATTGTCGGCAAGGTTCTCGCTAACGACGACGCTCGTAGAGCTGTTGAACGAATACTCGATCGAGCCAAGGGTGATGTGCGCGGCTTGCTCGATGCAAACCGTGATCTTGTTGAGGCGTTACGAGACGAACTTCTTCGTTTCGATGAGCTAGTCGGAGATGAAATTCTTAGTGTCCTCCATAAAGCCGAGGCCGCGCGTGAAAGGGCAAACAAATGATTATTAACTCACCTATACATCCAGTACGTGTTCGTTGTAGCGACCAAGGGGCTGCATCTCTCGCCTGGGATGCCGCGAACCAAGGCCTCCCAATTGTGCTGCTTGCGGATGGGAACCCAGTCATCGCTGGCCGACTCGCAGCGGAGCTAACCGCAGCCCGAGCCAGAGTTGTAGTGATGGTCGGGTCTCCTGATGACCTCGCGGTTCAGGCCGTCGTAGACCAGCTTGCAAAAGAACTCTTTGGCCACGACATCTAAGACGAGTCCCGCCTCCAAGGAGTGGTAGGCCAAGTCGGCTCGGGTAACCTCAATAGTGGGTAGCCAAGCGAAATTCTCGCACGGCACGCGAGGAGCCAGTTGACCGCCGAGAACACCGAGATTATCGAGACCGCAGCAACGAAGAGCGAGATTGATCAGCGCACTGAGCGCAATCTCGCTGCACGTACTGCTGGTTGGCGCCTAATGGTTGAGGCAGTTCGCCCCCAAAAATGGTGGATCGTTGTTGGGGTTGTATCCGGGTTCATCTGGACACTGGCACGTCTCGCAGTACCTCAATTAGCTGCTCGCGCAGTAGATGACGGAATACGTGGAGACGACCTCCATTTGGTACTTCTCCTAACGCTTGCGATGCTCGCTGTTGGGGTAGTGCAGGCCCTCACCACTGGCCTTCGTCGGTACTGCGCGTTTCGTATCGCACTTAGAACCGAGACCGACCTCCGCACCCGACTATTCGCCCACCTACAGCGCCTCCATTTCGCCTTCCATGATGAGGCCCAGACTGGCCAGCTAATGGCTAGGGCTAATAGCGACCTTCAGCAAATAAATACGGTGGTCATTCTTCTCCCACTTACAGCCGCGAGCATGCTCACCATGATCGGCGTGCTCATCATCATGATGATGAAGAGCGTTGTCCTGGCAGTGCTTGCACTTGGCCTACTCCCGCTGTTGAATCGTGCCGCTACGAGGTTCTCATCGCGTATCACGCCCGCGAACCTTGCTCTACAGGAGGAACTCTCCGGCCTATCTGGAGTGGTCGAGGAGTCTCTCTCTGGCATTCGAATTCTCAAGGGCTTCGGTGCTGAGAGATTGCAGGTGAAGCGCTTAGATGACGCGGCCGATGGCGTGCTTAAGCAAGCATTGCGCGCAGCGAAACTCCGCGCAGGCTTCATGCCCCTCATTGACCTGCTCCCGACCCTCTCATTGGTCGCGATTATTTGGTACGGCGGGCACTTGGTGTTAGATGGCCAATTGGAGATAGGCGATATTCTCGCCTACAACCTCTATGTCCTGATGCTCATCTGGCCTCTGCGCATGGTCGGCATGCTGGTTGCTCAGTCATCGCGCGCATCTGCAGCGGCTGGTCGGATTCATGAAATTCTCTCCACCGATGTGGCTGTGGACGATCCACCAAATCCGATACCGCTTTCAGATGGGCCAGGGAACCTTCTATTCGAGGAGGTTTCATTTGGCTATGGACCCGGACGCCTTGTATTGGATGGCCTGGATCTATCTATCACGGGTGGAGAGGCTGTTGCGATTGTCGGGGCAACAGGCAGCGGCAAGACAACGGTGGCGCGGCTCGTGCCGCGTTTCTACGACGCCAACTCCGGGCGAGTCCTACTCGATGGAGTGGATGTTCGAGATCTGCGTGTGAGCGAACTTCGAGATGCGGTTGGCATTGTTTTTGAGGACACGTTCTTATTCTCGGATTCGATTCGTCGCAACATTGCCTTCTCTGATCCCGGCGCCTCCATCGAGACTATTGAACGAGCGGCGCGCCTATCTGGTATTCACACTTTCATTCAGAGCCTTCCTCAGGGCTACGAGACACTTATCGGAGAGCACGGATACTCCTTATCGGGTGGCCAGCGTCAGCGCATCGCGATCGCACGCGCTGTGTTGCATGACCCACGAGTGCTGATTCTTGATGATGCGACATCTGCCGTTGACCCAAGTAAAGAGCATGAAATTCGAGCGGCACTCGCTGAAGTCATGGAGGGTCGCACAACACTGATCATCGCCCATCGGCCAGCAACAATTGCCTTGGCTGATCGCGTAATTCTCCTCGATGGTGGGCGTTGTATCGCCTCAGGTACTCACGAGGAGTTGCTTGCTAGCAATGAAAGGTATCGCGAGATACTCGCTCGCTCTGACTCCACGGAGTCTTCGAGTCTGGAGGGATCCGAGTGAGGGGCGGGTGGGTTGAGTCGGGGCCCCTCGATGAGGAGTCGCGCATAGACCGTGCAGCCGCAGGGAGAGTAGTCCTGCGTCTTGGGAGAATGCTTCGCCCACAGCGTAGGGCGATCCTGCGCGCGGTTTTTCTGCTCATTTTTCAGACGGCGGCGTTACTTGCGTCGCCCCTCGTCGTTCGTTATGCAGTCGATGCAGGGCTCGTCGGTAAGAGCGGACGGGCAATAAATATCGCAGCTGTCATGTATTTGGTACTAGCAGTAACAAGCGCTCTGCTCGGCAGATCTGTGATCTGGGCTGTTAGCCGCATTGGTGAGGACTTCCTGCGGTCGCTGAGGGCGCGTGTCTTTAGGCATCTCATTAATCTTGATCTTGGCTTCTTTGAACGTGAGAAGACGGGGCGCCTTGTCGCTCGCATGACCTCTGATATTGATGCGTTGCAGGAGTTGGTTTCGCAAGGGCTAGTGATGTTCGTACAGAACGCGCTCATCTTCGTCGGCACCCTCGTGGTTATGAGCCTCCTCTCATGGCAGCTAACTATCTGCACAATTATCGTGGTGCCTCCGGTAATTTTTGCCAGCCTCTGGTTCCGCAAGCGCTCCAATACTGCGTACCTTGAAGTGCGCGATCGCGTTGGCACCAACCTCTCAACGCTCCAAGAGGGGCTTGAGGGCGTACGAGTCGTGCAGGCATTTGGGCGCGAGGGCGGCTTTATCCAGCGCTTCGAAGAGACAAACGAAGCGCAGTATGACGCAAATATCGCTACTGTAAATATCGCAACCCGGTATTTTCCGTTCGTCGAATTTATAGGTGTTGTTGGGCTTGCAGTCGTTGTGGGTGCCGGTTCGTACTTTGCGGACCGCAATATCCTCGAGGTCGGGACCGTGCTCGCCTTTGTGCTCTATCTCAACAACCTCTTCGAGCCGATTCAACAGTTAAGTCAGTTATACAACACGGTTCAGTCCGCCGGGGCGGCTCTTAACAAACTCTTCGGCCTGCTTGATACTCCTAATTCTGTGCCAGAGAAGCCAGGGGCAATCGATCTGCCTCTGGCTGGTGCGTTGACGGTCTCGGGAGCGACCTTCGCCTACGGAGGGGGTCCCCCCGATACGGATGGCGTATCGCACCCGTTGGGGCCGATAGTTCTCGATGACGTCTCTATCACGGTTGCTGCGGGGGAGCGGGTCGCGCTTGTTGGGCCTACAGGGGCAGGGAAATCAACGCTCGCAAAACTCATGGCTCGCTTCTACGACCCAATCGAGGGCGATGTGAGTTTTGGCGGCGTCTCCCTGAGGGATGCAACTCGCAGATCGCTAAGAGAGCGCATTGCAGTGGTGCCTCAAGAAGGGTTCTTGTTTGCGGGCACGGTGCGCGACAACATCCGTGTTGGATCCCCTGAGGCAAGCGACGCCGATGTGGATGCTGCAGTCGATGCACTTGGGTTGCGCGAGCACTTTGAGTCATTTCCTGAGGGGCTCGATACTGAGGTCCGCGAACGCGGCTCTCGTTTATCTGCAGGCGAGAAGCAACTCGTCTCGCTCGCAAGAGCAGCACTCGCCGACCCGACGGTGTTGGTGCTCGATGAAGCAACATCTAATCTTGATCCAGGTACCGAGCTTGAGGTTGAGCGCGCGCTTGAAGCATTGACGCAGGGGAGAACTGTGATTGTTGTTGCGCACCGTCTCTCTACTGCCCAGCGCTGTGACCGCGTGGCAGTGGTCGCCGATGGCCATATTCTCGAGATCGGCACCCATGATGATCTCGTCTCGCGAGGCGATGCATATGCAGCACTCTTCGCGGCTTGGACTAGAACCGAATAACTAGTGCTGCCCTGTCTGTCCTCTATTGGAGGATGACTACAGGCTCTAGGCGATACGCAAAACGCCTGAGGGTCTGCATGACGGCAACCCCAACTATGAGAATGATCACTGCATTGGCAAGCGCCCCTGCAGCGTCCCAGGCAAGTGATGTGCCTACATAGAACCCCCAATATCTCTGCAG
>CAMDSG010000104.1 GCA_945907055.1 Bifidobacterium breve
CAATTAGATCAACACCGCGAGCTCCATGGCGCTTTGCCCCAGATCCGTGTACTCCGCTCTCTGCCTTACGGTGCGGGTGATCTCGGAATGCGAGGAGCGATGCGGCGTTGCGATCAGCTTGAAGCCAGATGTCGCCGCCCTTGCCGCCGTCGCCGCCATCAGGGCCGCCCTCGGGTACGTGGGCTTCACGCCTGAAAGCGACACAGCCTGCACCGCCGTCGCCACCGCGCACATTGACTTGCGCTTCGTCTACAAAACCACTCATTAGGGCCTAAGCATAGAGAGACTGACAGAGGGTTGGGCGATAAATAAGCCTGCGAAGTGCGGGGCGTCTATTCGCCTATCTGGGTTAAACGGACTCGAGAGGCTGAATGTCTACGAGGCGACGGCCCTTGCGGCGACCAAAAGCAACAGTTCCGTCTGCCTTAGCAAAGAGAGTGTCGTCTCCACCGCGGCCAACATTGAGCCCTGGGTGGAACTGCGTTCCGCGCTGGCGCACAATGATTGAACCTGCAGTAACAACGGTTCCGCTGTAGACCTTTACCCCTAGGCGTTGAGCGTTTGAGTCACGCCCGTTACGAGAGGATGCAGCACCCTTTTTCTTCGACATTTCTAAGCCTTTCGAAGCCATTCCTGATCTGCGTGCGCAGATCAGTCGTACAAGAGATTTAATCAGTGTTTAGAGATCAGCCCTTTGAGATTTTCGTGATCTCAATGGTTGTGTATTTCTGTCGGTGTCCCCAACGCTTGCGCTGGTTCGACTTTGACTTGTATGTAAAACCATCGATCTTTGGCCCGCGTGCCTCGCCGACAACCTTCGCTGTCACCGATGCTCCACCGAGTGCACTAGGGGTGGAGAGAACTGCCTCGCCATCAACGAGAAGAATGGCGCGTAGTGATACCTCGCCGCCTTCATCCACGCCGAGGCGCTCGACATCAAGGGTCTGGCCCTCTTTAACGCGGTACTGCTTACCGCCGGTGCTGATTACTGCGTACATGAGAATAAAAGACCTTCCAGAACTTTCCAGAACTTTTTTGGGAACTTGGAGAGGTTACAGCATGGACTGGTCAACGGTGAAACCGCGCCCAGCGCATGTTGGGCAGACCTCTGAGAATGACTCTACTAGGCCTTCAGATATGCGCTTTCTGGTCATCTCAACAAGGCCAAGCTCGGATATCTCAAATACCTGGGTTCGGGTCTTATCTCTCGCAAGGGCGTCCCTGAGGACCCTCACAACCTCATCTCGGTTGCGCTTGACCTCCATATCGATGAAGTCAATGACGATAATTCCACCAATATCTCGAAGGCGCAGTTGGTGAGCCACCTCCGCAGCCGCCTCAAGATTATTCTGGAATACCGTCTCCTCGAGATTTGACCGGCCGACGTTCTTCCCGGTGTTTACATCGATGACGGTCAAAGCCTCAGTGCGCTCAATGATCAACGAACCACCAGACGGCAACCAGACTTTGCGCTCAAGGGCCTTGTGGAGTTGCTCGTGAATGTGGAGACGCTCGAAGAGTGGAAGCTCCCCTGGCGCATCAACATGTAGTTCGACCCGCTCTGCTAACTCAGGAGCGATTGCCTCGACATAAGAGCGCACTTCGTTGTAGAGCACCTCGTCATCAATGACGATGGAGCGATACTCAGTATTGAACTCCTCGCGAATAACGCGTACGACAAGTGCCGGTTCACGATGCAGCAGGCAGGGCTTCCCGGAACGCTTCGCGGCGGCTGCGATTACTTGCCACTCTGCTTTAAGGCGGTTTAGGTCGCGCTCGAGTTCCTCGGCCGAGGCACCCGCTGCTGCGGTACGCACAATGAGTCCAGCATCATCCGGACGAATCGCATCTAGAACTTTCCGGAGGCGCCTGCGCTCTTCGTCCGGTAGGCGCTTAGATATCCCATAGGTCTGCGGCTGCCCTGGGACCATGACGACAAAGCGCCCTGCAAGGCTCACCTCTTGAGTAAGCCGCGCACCCTTGGCCCCGATTGGGTTCTTCGTGACCTGCACGATCACCATCTGACCGTTCTTTAGAAGACTCTCAATGCGCGGCTCTTGGTTCTCAACCTCGCCAGCATCGAATGAGACGTCCCCTCGGTACAGGACTCCGTTTTTTGGAGTACTTATATCGATAAATGCAGCCTCCATACCTGGGAGAACATTCTGAACACGACCAAGGTAAATATTCCCGTCGATAGAGGTGTCGTCATCTGTCTCACGACTCACATAGTGCTCAGTAAGCACTCTCCCCTCTAGGACAGCAAGGTGCACTCCACCGTCAGCGGCCTTGTGCACGCCCATCGTGTAACGACCAGTTGCGCGGCCTTGACGGCTGCGCCCTCGACGCCTCTCGCGTACTGCCTCATCTAGATCATCAAGGTCACTTGCAGGGCCAAGGTCAGCTAGGCCTCCACCTGTGGCGGCACCCACTCCCTGAGCCCCTCCGGCTCCACCGGTGCGACTGCGCCCGCGGCCACCGCGCTTGCGACGCTTCTTTGCAGCGCCGCTCGGGCTAGTGCCATCACTTTGAGCACCAGACTGCGCTGAAGCACCCTGCCCATTTGAGTTGCTCTTGTTTGTGGGCGCGTTATTAGAGGGCGCGTTACTTGCGGGAGCGCCCTGCGAAGTAGATGCGGGCATTACCGGAGCAGGGCGCGAGTCTCCAATCTTTGGACGAACAGGCTCGCTCTTAGGTGCCTCTATTAGCGCTTCAGAGGCGAGCGGCGCCGGAGCGCTCGCAGCAACTTCTGGCGCGGTCTCTGGCGCGGTCTCTGGAGCAGTCTCCGGTGCGGTCTCTGGGGATGCGACTAACGGCGCATTAGAACGAGCAATTCCTCCATCGGATCCGAGCGCTATGCCCGCCTCGCTCGCTGCCTTAGCGGCTACGTCTTCAGTCGTGAGTCCGCGATCTGCCGCTGCATCGTTGTAGTCGTCCCCTCCGCTCGACTCCTCAGAGTCTGGGGGTGCCGCGGCGCCCTGAACACCCTGAGAACCCTGACCCTGAGCACCCTGACCGCCCTGACCAGTTCCAGGTGTGCGCTTGCGATTCTTTCCGCCGCGCGATCCTCTGCGGCGTCGCGGTCGTGGAGTTCCATCTGGGTTCAATGACGGACCACTCGGGCGCGCTGCACCTGTTGGGGAGTCACTGCTAGATCCACCAGAAGAATCACCCGATGCAGGAGCGTCGGCAGGAGTATTAGAGCGTGGAGTCTCGCTAGCGTTATTTCCTTGCGAATTACCTGCGCTACTCGGCGTTTTATTCTCGGGTGTATTCGAGTTGGGTGTATTCGTGTTCGGTGTTGAGTTCTCGTCTGACATTGGGTCCTCTTCTCATGACGCGCGTGCCTCGCTTACGCGCGCGGCGTCGGCGATAAGCGGCTCTTGCCGATTACCGTCGCGCTCAATCCATTGGGCTGTCCGGAGCACACGTACCGCTCGGAGATCTTCACCAAGAACAGTGACGACCTCCGACGGGCGCGCCGCCGGCTGCGTTGCAATCTCCGCAGTGAGCAAAATGCCCACCGATCCAGACTCAATAACGCTCATGCGCGTGAGTGCCGGGCGGATATCCACGATGTCTTCCCGACCCTTGCGGATCCGGTTAACCGGTAGTGATTTCGTCTCAAATAACGCCTCAATCCGAAGAGAGATCTCCTCGGCACTTACTTCAGATTCATCCATTTTCGCGACCTCTAACTCCCACTCCACCGCGGTAACTGACTCCTGGAGTGCCGGGGCTCGGTCTGCAAGCAGAGCCACCCCGGTTACTTCTATTCCCTCAGGCAGCGCCGCGGTCAGGCGTGCAGGGAGTGTCTCAAGATCAACGGGCTCTGAGAATCGCACATCCATGTACTCAGCGATGCTCTCATGCCCGACAGAAAGGGCAAGCCCAAAACTCACCTTTGGCCGAGGAGAGAACCCCTCAGAAAGGGCGAGCGGCAGTACTTCAATACGAAATGCTCTATCGAATGCGCGCGCAGCATCCCGATGCGAGATGAATCGCACCTTGCCTCGCTCTGCAAAACGCAGGCGCACGGGGAACGCTCCCTCACCGCGCAACGCCGGCTCCTGGCTTGCTTAAGAATCGGACAGGGACGGCTCCACCGATGCTTAAGTCTTGGCCGGTGCCCTGACTTCCACCGGCTGGAGCGAATGGAGACGCCACTACATGCTCGATTGCGTAGTCAGTACACACTCCGCAGTCGTAGCACGGAGTCCAGCGACAATCGGGGAGCCCATGCTCAGCTAGGGCTGATTGCCAGTCCTGCCATAGGAAATCTTTGTGGAGTCCGGCGGTGATGTGGTCCCATGGCTGGATCTCTTCGCCGGTTCGGTGACGTGTTGTATACCAATCTATGTCGAGCCCCTCAGCGGCCATCGCCTCAATCCAACGATCCACTTTGAAGTGCTCGCTCCACTCTTGGAAGACGCCACCACTGCGCCAGACGCGCTCAATAACTTTGCCGATGCGCCTGTCGCCGCGACTGTTGATCCCCTCAACCATGGTGGCCTTAGGGTCATGCCAAGAGAGCTTTACGCCACCCTTACGAGTTGCGTCACGAAGCATCCCAACCTTGCGCTGCAGTTCCTCACTTGAGTTCTGCCCAAACCACTGGAATGGAGTGTGCGGCTTTGGAACAAATCCGCCGACAGATGCAGTACAGGATGCGGCCTTCGTATAGCGCTTACCGATCTCGACAACGTTCTTAGCCAACTCAGCAATACCGAGAGTGTCATCATCCATCTCAGTCGGTAACCCGATGAGGAAATAAAGCTTCATGCGACGCCAGCCCTGTGAAAACGCGCCATCCACAGCGGCATAGAGGTCTTCCTCTGTAATCAGTTTGTTGATGACCTGCCGCAGACGCCATGACCCTGCCTCAGGGGCAAACGTAAGGCCAGTACGTCGAATGCGCTGAATCTCACTAGCAATACCGACTGTAAAAGCATCTACACGCAACGATGGAAGCGATACACCGACGTTGCCGCATGCCTCTTCCTGCCCATCGATAATTCCGCTGACTAACTCGCCAATGCCTGAGAAATCAGCACTCGAGAGAGAGGTAAGCGCAACCTCGTCATACCCCGTTCGCTTGAGGCCCTCTGCAACCATCGTGCGTGCCTGCTCGAGTGGACGCTCGCGCACTGGCCTCGTGATCATCCCTGCCTGACAGAAACGACAACCTCGAGTACAGCCCCGGAAAATCTCTACGTTTAGGCGGTCGTGGACTACCTCAATTAGCGGGACCAACTGATTCTTAGGGTAAGGCCACTCACCGAGATCCGCGATGGTTCGCTTATCGACGGTAGCGGGAACATCGGGATAGCGAGGGCGAACCTCGCGAATCGCCATACCGTCATACTCAACCTCATACATCGAGGGCACGTATACGCCCATGATTAGTGAGAGATCGTGGAGCACAGCCTCACGCCCACCGACTCGCCCTGAGCGCTTCCAAGCACCGATGACCTCGGTCATGTCGCCTACTACCTCTTCGCCATCACCAATTACGAAGGCATCGATGAAGTCGGCCATTGGCTCTGGGTTGAAGGTTGCATGACCTCCGGCAACCACAATCGGGTCCTCATCTCTGCGGGCCTCAGCACGCACGGGGACTCCGCTTAGGTCTAGGCAGTTGAGAACATTCGTATAGACGAGCTCTGCTGCGAGCCCAAATGCGATTACATCAAACTCGCCGGCAGGCTTATGGGTATCGAGGGAGAAGAACGGAACAGACCGGGAGCGCATAAGCGCCTCGAGGTCGGTCCACGGCGCGTACCCGCGTTCCGCGGCAGCGTCGTCGCGTTCATTTAGGATTTCGTAGAGGATCTGAAGTCCCTGGTTGGGCAGCCCAACCTCGTAAGTGTCGGGGTATACGAGAAGCCAGGACACTGCATCGGGGCGGTGGATCGGTACTTGCGCACCGCGCTCCATACCGATGTAACGAGCAGGCTTCTCAACCCTGTCCAGGAGCGGTTCGATCCGCGGCCATAGGGCAGTCATATCCGGTACACCCTACTAGAGAGGAGCGGGTGTCCCCGTTGTGGAGGTTGTAGCGGGCTCGGTGGTACTCGTAGTGGTAGAGCTGCTGCTCGTTGAGGTAGATGAAGATCCGCTTGGGGTTGTAGTGGTGGTCGATGGGGCCTGAGAGGTAGTCGTTGGGGTCTCATCAGAGAATGGTGGAGGCACATTCGGCCCATTGAGGACGTATACCGCCATCCCATTGGGCATTGCAGCGAATAGCCAGTCGGCGGAGG
>CAMDSG010000105.1 GCA_945907055.1 Bifidobacterium breve
GAGAATGATTACGCCGCTGCGGCTGCAACTCTGCGCGCTCTTGCTACCGCCCTGCTTGGAGTGACTAGCCAAAATGGCGACAACGACGAGATTCACTTCTATGAGCATGTGGCGACGATGGCATTGACTCAAGCATCGCAGAATGGCGAACGGTTTGGCTCTGATCAATGGGTATTGCAAGGAAGCACCCGGGCCGAGTTGGTCACGGAGGTAGCGGGGATCTGTTGCCGCTTCCTCTCCGAAGACTTCGATGACGAGCACAGTTACGCGGCCTTCGAGACACCAAGTGGCTCCTGGGTCTCACTGGAGGGTGACCCTCGGGGGATTGTTGTGATGACCAATGACTCCGGCCACGAACTTACCCTTGATGTCGGTACAAGGGCGGTCCTTGATCGCATCGGTTGGACCGAGTCGAGTCTCCAAGGAGACGTGCTGCTTGCGACGGCCGACTTTACCGAGAATCCCGTCACCTCCGAGATCGCCGCGTTAGTGGCTAGGACTCTCTTCGATGTCTACGGCATAGATGACGCGTCAATCCTCGAGCGGAGATCCACACTCGTACCCAGCGACACTCTCGACTGAGGCACTAAGCCGGCAGATTCACGGCATCCACTTGCGTGTGGCTCTAGCCTCACGCAAGTGGATGAAAACGCATGGCTTGAGCGCGTAGCAAGGATCAACCAGCACCGAGGGGGCGGTGAGCGCTCGCCGCATAAACCTCTACTGATTCTCTACGCACTCGGACGCCTGCAACGCGAGCGTTCTTCCAAGGTTGCTTTCTCAGAGGCCGAGAAACCACTCGGCGAGCTTCTGATTGATGCAGGGCGTGACCCAAAACCTCAGTACCCGTTCTACCGACTTCAATCTGATGGTCTCTGGGTCGTTGAGATGCGTGACGGAGAAGAACCGAGTGAGTCTGTAGCGGCGCTTCGTGACGGAGCAGTAGGACAATTTGCTCCGGAGTTTGAATCAGCACTTCTCGCATCACCGAGTCTTATCGCCAACACTGCACGCCTGCTCCTAGATCGAGAGTTCCCCGAGACTCTCCACGAAGACATCCTCTCAGCGGTCGGCCTCTCGATTAACGATGTAGTGATTACCCTCGAGAGGGTTGTGGAGTTGCGCCGAAGACGCGACCCCATGTTTCGCAAGCGTGTGCTCTACGCGTATGAAGAGACCTGCGCGTTCTGCGGATTCGACGGATTACTCGAACGTGTGGCGGTTGGGCTTGAGGCTGCACACGTTCGTTGGTGGGCATATGAAGGGCCAGATGATGTTCAGAATGGAGTCTGCCTCTGCTCTCTGCATCACAAACTCTTCGATCGTGGCGTGATGACCGTAAACGAGGAGAACCGCATCGCAGTCTCCGGGCATTTTCGCGGAGCCACCGAGGCTTCGAGGCGTTTCGTTGGAGACCTCAACGGTCAAGAGGTTCGTGCGCCTCAACTTGGCCAACCACGTATCGCCGACGAGCACTCCGCCTGGCACCGAGACCAAGTCTTCAGAGCACCTGAACGCGTAGCCGGCTAAGACTCAGAGGATTCGCCCTGTGCATAAGCCTCGCTACTCGAGTTCGGCTGCACCAGGGAGCAACTCATCGGCGACGGGGATCCTGGGAATCGCCTCTATTTGGTTCATCTCTGCAATTGGCACAGCATTAATTTTTCCAAGATGTTGCATCTCTCGAGCGGTTGGCAAGAGGCGACGCTCCATGGAGCCAACCGCATCGTTATAGCTCTCCACAGACGATTTAAGGCTCTTACCGACCTTTGAGAACGTATCGGCGAAAGTTTTTATACGATCAAGGAGAGTCGCACCAAGTCTCGCAATCTCATCGGCGTTTCTGGAGAGCATGTCTTGATTCCAACCATATGAAACCGCTTTGAGTAGCGCTATCAAAGTCACTGGAGTCGCGATAAAGACTCCCTTCTTCAACGCCTCATCAAAGAGCGTGGGGCGAGCCTCATAGGCGGCTGTCAGGAATACATCGCCAGGGACAAACATGATCACGATGTCGACCGAACCATCAATCAGTCTCGTGTAATTACGTTTTGAGAGAGCGTCGACATGGCCAGCCATCGCATCGCCATGGGCCTTAAGGCGCTCTTTAACTACCTTTTCATCGTCCGAATTGCAGGCTTCCATGTATGCATTCATCGGCGCCTTCGAATCAACGACTATCGCCTGAGCTTGGGGGAGCCGCACCACCATGTCTGGCCGGCCAGATCCATCATCCCCTGATGCGTGGACCTGCACCTCAAAATCACAGTGCTCCTGCATCCCGGCCAACTCCACGATTCGCTTGAGCTGGATTTCGCCCCAGGAGCCTTTGACGCTGTTGTCCTTCATTGCGTTATTCAGGGAGTGTGTCTCGGCGGTAAGGGTCTTAGTTGATTCCGCGAGTTGGGCGACCATCTGTCTGACAGTCCCGGAATCCTCGGCGCGCTTCTTCTCAACCTCACCAATGTGCTGCTGAAGTTTTGTTAGCTGCTCCCCCACTGGCTTGACGAGATTCTCAACCGCCACTTGTCTCTTAGCAGCCTCGGCCTCAGCGGCTTGATTGGACTGGTCGATCTTCTCCTGTGTCATTTGAATCAGGCGATCTGTGCTCCCGCTCACCGCTTCCTGAGCAGCCGCCTTGAACTGGTCAAGCATTGCATCACTCGAACCGGCTCCGGCTTGCGCCGCTACTAACTCTCCCTTTAACGCTGAGACATTGCTCATGTGCCATGCGTATACGCCTAGACCACCGATAACCAAACCAACTACTAACGCAATAACAATCATTTCGCACTCCTTGCAGACTCCGGTGCCGCATCACATCTATCGGCCCATGGACAACTTAAGCAGTACTCACCAGGGCAGGGCACGAACTCGGTATCCGCCTCCGCTTGGCGTGCAAGACCAACCAACGATGCAACTACTTCATTCATCTTCTCGGGTAATAGCTCTGCACTCACCGTTGATCTAAGTGGCGGATAATGATGAGTCACCACGACGCGATCTGCCCAGGAGTATTTCTCGAGTGCAAAGAAGCCATAGAGATTGAGCTGTGCATTCATCTGCAGATCTTCTGGAGTACTCGCATGGCTCGTGACCTTGTGGTCGACAATCTCAACTGTGCATTCATCGAGTCGCAGTACCAAATCGGCGAAGCCCCCAAACTCGAGCCCTGCGTTCATTGAAGACTTGAAGTACTGCTCGACCCCAAGAATCTCAGCGACTCCAATTGGGTCCTTCTCAATAGCGTCAGCAACAACCTGCTCAGCGCGTGCAATCCACTCTGCGTCATCTGGCATATCTTCCGATACCCACGCGGCGCTAAGAGCGTCAAGAGCTACGGATTTTGTCTGGGCCAACGGCATCCCGCGCAGCACCTTCTTATATGCGGCCTCAAGCGCTGCATGCACGACGCTTCCATATCTCCACGCGGTCGGCACAAGGCGATCCTGGGGAAGGCGCATGACATATCCATACTCGTAGCGCCGCGGGCAGCGCTCATACTCGTTGCATGAGGAGACGGAGTGTCTGCGCTTCTTCCCACTCGATGCCCCAAGAATTGGATCACCTGAACTAGCAGATTGATTTCCAGATTTGCTTGACTTCGCAGGCACGAGTGCCACCCCTCCAGTTCATCAAACCCAACGAGAGCATCCCCGCAGGCATTCACAATAACGACAGAGCCACGACAGAGCGCCGTGCCAACTATTTAAGTAGAGACAAGTATGAAGTGGGGGTGGGACAACTCGGTCTGAGACATTTACTTAAGCTGCGCCGTAGAGCGTTTAGAGGCTTGTCAACACCTTGCCGAGCATCTCAACATGCTCAGGCTTGTGCCCCTGCGCCGGCATGCTGACAGTAAATCCATCGGTCCCCAAAGCCTTCCACTCCGCAAACTGGGCGCCGATCGTCGATATATCCCCAACGGCTAGGTAGCGATCCACCATCGTCTGGAAATCCTGCGTCAACGACTGGTAATCCATACCGCGATCGAGGAGGAATGCATCTCGATCCTTCTCAGCCTCAGCGGTCGTCTCAGCGATACAGACGGCTCGGTTCCAAGACATGACGATCTCGCCACGGTCCCTCCCAAGACGTTCGCAGTGGCCATCAAGTGCATCGAGCTTACGACCAACCTCGCTCGGCTCACAGTTCAGATTCCCGAGGTCTGCATACTGAGCAACCATTCGAAGTGTCTTCTTCTCTCCGCCTCCACCAATCATTACTGGAATGCGTGAGAGTGGCGCAGGCTCATTTATTGCCTCGACGACGTTGTAGTACTCACCGGAGAATGTTGGTCGTTCGCCGCGAAGCATCGGGAGGATGATCTGAAGAGACTCCTCTAACTTCTCAAAGCGATGCGTGAAGGTACCAAAGTCAATACCAAACGAGTTGTGCTCCAACTCAAACCAACCAGCGCCGATACCTAGCTGTGCTCGCCCTCCAGATACGTGATCAAGCGTGGTTAAACACTTAGCAAGAATCGCAGGGTTCCTATAGGTGTTCCCTGTTACTAATGCACCGAGGCGCACCTTTGAGGTGTGCTGTGCAAGTGCGCCTAGCAGCGTGTAGCACTCGAGCATTGAGTTATCAGGCGCCCCCAAACCGGGGAGTTGGTAGAAGTGATCCATCACCAACACCGTGTCGAAGCCAGATGCCTCTGCAGCCTTTGCGGACTCAACCGTGACACGGAATGCGTCAGAGCGCTCGAGGCCGGGGTAGTCGAAGTTTGGGATTTGATAACCAAGACGTGTCATGGGTGCCTCATTTAGTTAGATGTAATTTAGTCAGGTGTATGCGGACGATCTATTGGTGACTATTTAACATATCCACACAAAAAGCATTGCGGGTTCTCATGACTCAGGGCTGAGCACCGATGCTGTTACTTCGTCGAAGCGACGCTCCCCTACCAGTGCCAAACCATTCTCTAACTCTGCGACGAGAATCTTGAGTACAGCGCTTACGCCAGGTGATCCTGCAGCTGCGAGTCCATAGAGAATTGGCCTCCCAACCAGCACGGCATCCGCGCCAAGTGCGCGGGCCTTTATTGCATCAGTACCTCTTCGGATTCCGCCATCTACAAGCACAGAGACTCGACCGTGGACAGCATCCACAACTCCGGCTAACGCGGCTGCACCAGATGGCACTGAATCGAGTTGGCGGCCACCATGGTTTGAGACGACTACTCCAGCGGCACCGTGCTCCGCTGCAGCAAGCGCATCGCGCGGGTGCAGCACTCCCTTGACGATCACTGGCAGATCCGACCAGCGCACAATCTGCTCGATATCGGACCAAGAGAGAGTCGCGTCGAAGAGGTTCGGGAGGTCAAACATCGTGATTGGCTCTGTAGTTCCCGCAGCAGCGATCGATGGAACTACTAGATCGCCACCCAGTGTAAATCCGCTCCGCATCTCACGCTCTCTGCGCCCTGCTGGTGGCAAGTCGACTGTAATCACAATCGCCTCAAAACCGCTCGTAACTGCTTCCTCAACTATTGCTCGGGTCAATGCTCGATCGCGCAGTACATATAACTGGAACCAGCGACGCGCATCTGGAACCGCTGTAGCCAATTCACCTGGTCCGGTATGTGCAAGCGTTGAGAGCGTGTAGATCGCACCTGCGTCTCGCGCTCCACGTGCAGTCGCGATCTCTGCGTCAGGATCCGCAAGCCCATGGAACGCTGTAGGAGCGACAATGAAAGGATGCGGCATACGTCGACCCAGAAACTCGCAGCTCGTATCAACCGAGTCAATACCGCGCAACACGCGCGGCCAGAGATTCATGCGCTGCCATGAATTTACATTCTCTACAAGAGTCAGCTCATCTGCGCCGCCGCCCTCGTAATAAGCAAGGGTCGATTCGGGGAGCACCTCAGAGAACACGGAACGAAAATCAGCGAGGGTGAGCGGCAGCCCAGCAGCATCGGTAGCAACACTCTCAAGAACGGCACCACGCCGTCCCCATGGGCCTGCATCTATATCAACCATAAAGTTCCTTCTCAACTGCGAATCTGACTCTGCTTAGAGAAGGGTAACGGAACCCAGCAGCAATAAAT
>CAMDSG010000106.1 GCA_945907055.1 Bifidobacterium breve
GCATTAACGCGAACCCCAACAGGGGCGTACTCGAGAGCAGATGCTTTGGTTAGTCCTACAACTCCGTGCTTGCTAGCGACATAGGCAGGGAGACCAGGGAATCCAACTAGGCCGGCACCTGATGCAACGTTAACGATTGCGCCTTTACCCGCAGCTGCCATGATCGGCAACTCCGCACGTAGACAGTGGAACACGCCGTCGAGGTTTATCCCGACCGTCTTATGCCAATCCGCTATGTCGTACTCCCCTGTGCGGCCACCCTTGCCTGTAGTTCCAGCATTATTAACCGCAAAGTCAAGCGAACCAAAAGCAGCCACACAGCCTGAGACCATTGCGCCTACTTGCTCGGGGTTAGTGACATCCGTCGTTAGAAATAGTGCTTGGCCCCCGACTGACCGAACCAACTCTGCGGTCTCTTCGCCTGCCTCCGCATCGATATCTGCAAGCACAAGGCTTGCACCTAGCTCGGCGAATGCAATTGCTGCTGCGCGCCCTAGCCCCGATGATGATCCGGTAATTATCCCCGCACGGCTTGAGAACTCACTCGCCGTTCCATCGCTGTTCATCCGAAGTACTCCCCACCATTTACATCTAGTGATTGTCCAGTAATCATGCGAGACATCCCCGATGCGAAGAAAACAATCGCCTCTGCGATGTCCTCCTGCGGCGGGACCTCCCCTAGTGGAATCTCGCGAGTTATCTCTGCTACGACTTCGTCTTTAGAGATTGATCGAGACTGGCTCTGCCAATCGACGTACATCTGCACGTTTGGTCCCCAGATCCAACCGGGTACCACTGCATTTACACGAATCTTGTCCACGGCGAACTCTGATGCGAGAGACTTAGTAGCGACCAGAAGCGCGCCCTTAGATGCTGCATAACCGGCCTCTGCATCGCGAATCTTCCTTGCGCTCATCGAGGCAACCATTACAACCGAGCCAGCCCCGCGTTCACGCATGTACGGAAGTGCAGACTTGGTGAGATTCATCGCACCAAAGAAATTAACCTCAAAAATTTTGTGCCACGTCGCCATATTGGCATCCTCGAAACGAGTAAACGTATCTCCTCGGAATGCGCTGTTAACCACGATGTCGATGCCGCCCAAAACACTCTTGGCCTCTGCGCAGATTCTTGCGCAGGCCTCAACATCAACCACATCGGTTGGCACACCGATTGCCTTAACCCCAAGCGCCTCTACCTCTGCGACGATCTCGCTGAGCCTCTCCTCGTTGCGTGCAGCCAAAGCTAGGGATGCTCCCTCGCGAGCGAAAGCTAGAGCCGTTGCTCGCCCGAGCCCCGGGCCAACTCCAGAGATGACTGCTACCTTGCCGTCTAATAAACCCATGATCTAAATCCTTATCCCTAGATGGCCCCTCTTCGAGAAGTGCCTCAAAGAAAATCACCGAACATTTAGGCCACAAACATAGCGTTGAACCCTATATATCTGTCAGGGTGTCAGGCGCAGAGGGTCAGTGCCAACTTTGCCCGTAAAATATTGAGCGCGTTTTACCTAAAGTCATCTCAAAATCGCAGTCGTTAGATAGGGAGTTAAAGATGTTCAAGGTCATTGCCTTTGTGAAGCGCAGGGATGGTATCGAGATCGAGGAGTTTCACGAACGCTGGCGAGGTCGCCATGCCGATCTAATTGCCCAGAGTCCGGCGGCCAAGGGCCTAATTCGTTATGAGCAGAGCCATCGCTCCCTTCGCGACTATGAGCGAGAGGACTGCCCCTTCGATGGCATGGCGACACAGTGGTATGAATCCTGGGATGCCTTCATTGATATGTACTCAGATACCGAGTACCAAGCAACGGTCGGCGCAGACGAGAACGACCTCTTCGATCAGAAGGCCCTAGTCGCTGTCTTTACCGAGGTAGAGGATGTAATAGTCGAACGCCCTGCCGCTCTAACTGCACCATACGCACGGCTCTGCTGCGCAGTGCGGCGCAAGCCTGATATGGAGATCGAAGAGTTTCATACTTACTGGCTTGAGCAGCACGGCCCATTGAATCGTGACGACGCTGATATTCGTAAGTTCTTTCTTGCATATGAGCAGAACCACCGCATGCGCTCCGATTACGCGCGTAAGGACTGCGATGTAGATGGAGTAACAATCCAGACCTTTGCTAGCGCACGTGATTTTTACGCAATGGCACTCGACCCGATCTATGCAGAGCGCATAAACCCCGACGAGTTGAAGTTCTTGGCACGCGACAACCTCATCTGGCTATTGACCGATGCCGAGGAAGTAATACTCGACCGACGGGCTTAAGGTGTCTCCATTAAGCGCCCGGGCCTAGAGGCAGAGCTCTGCCATAGTGCGGAGCGTGTTCTCGTCTCCGTATAGAAGAATCTGAGTAACGCATGATTCACGCCACATCTCAAGGTCGTCGCGAATCTTCTCTTTGGGGCCGATTAGTGCAGTCTCCTCAATTAGCGAGAGCGGGACCATGGCTGCAGCCTCGTCCTTCTTACCCTGAAGGTAGAGCTCCTGAATCTTCTTCGCCTCTGCCTCGTATCCCATGCGCCCAAATACATTGGCGTGGAAGTTCATGTCGCGCGCACCCATGCCGCCGATGTAGAGAGCAAGAACTGGCCGCAGGAACGACGCAGCCTCCTCAACATTGTCGTGAATAATTATGGGGACTGTCGCGGCAACCTCAAAATTATCGATGCTCCGTCGCGCCCCGGGCCGACTAAACCCTTCGTTCAGCGCTGCGCGATAGAAATCATCTGCCTTTGGAGAGAAATATATAGATAGCCATCCATCTGCGATCTCAGCAGTTAGCGCAACATTCTTTGGGCCCTCAGATGCAAGGTAGATCGGTAGGTCCTCGCGAAGCGGGTGTGTAATAGAGCGCACTGCTTTGCCATAACCAGTACCACCCTCCACAGGCAGTTTGTAGTGCTCACCGTCGTACACAAGGGGCTCATCGCGCTTGAGAATCTTTCGGATTATCTCTACATACTCACGAGTTCGCGCAAGAGGCTTTGCATACTCCTGCCCATACCAACCCTCAACTACCTGTGGGCCCGATGCGCCGAGACCAAGAATGAAGCGTCCATTTGTTAAATGATCCATCGTGATGGCGGCCATAGCCATAGCGGTAGGTGTACGCGCAGAAATTTGAGCGATTGATGTACCTAGTTGCAGGCGTTTAGTACCAGCACCCCACCATGCCAGCGGAGTAAGCGCATCCGAGCCATATGCCTCAGCGGTCCAAGCACTCTCGTAGCCAAGGTCCTCCGCCAACGCGAGAAGCTCCGGTACTCCTGTGGGCGGACCTGCTCCCCAGTACCCAATCATGAATCCGAGTTTGAGTTGCTTAGACATTATTCAGGCCTCTTCATTCGTTGGATGAGTACTAGGAGCTAGCGGGAATTACTGATCGATACAAAAATATTATTAGGCGATGGCATCGAGTAGTCGGTCTATCTCAGATGGATCATTAGTAGTGGGAACCAATATGAATTCCTGACAACCAGCCTCTTCGAGCGCTGCCATGCGATCCTTAAGAACGCCGGGGTCAGAGAGTATGCAGAGGTCAGCCATTGCAGCGGCAGCCTTGGGGCCGAAAGTAGATAGATACTCAGCGGCATATGTATGGAGACGCTGAGGTGCGTCCGAGCCAAGAGCAAACCACGAAGACGTGGTGAGGAAAGGCTTTGTCTCTCGCCCTGCATCGCTCCAAGCAGCGCGGACTGCTGAAAATGTAGATGCCACTTCGTCGGCATCGGGGCCAAGACTGAACCCCGCTAGGCCATCTGCCCACTCTGCGCTGCGTGCAAGCGACTTTGGCCCCATGGATGCAGTCCACAGCGGCGGCCCTCCCTCTTGCACGGGAGCGGGGCCTATAGGCGGGACGCCATCAATAACCTCCTCGCCTAGCCAGATTCGCTTCATCTGATCAACCTGCTCATCTAGTCGCTCGAAGCGTCGACGGAATGGCGTGCTCAGAGCGTCGTAATCCTGCTCGCGCCCACCTACTCCGAGACCGAGGGTAAACCGCCCGTCGGAGAGCACATCAATAGTTGCAGCCTGCTTAGCGATACGCACAGTGTCGTGTGTTGGCAATACTGCAATTGTCGCGATGATTCGAACGCGTTCCGTCGCAGCTGCAGCAAAGGCGAGTGTGGAGACCATCTCATGACTATGAAAGGCAGTGCGCTCCCCTACAGCAATGCTTGAGAAAGGACCGTCGTCAATTCGACGACACCACTCGAGTGTCGTTGCTCGATCAGTCCCTGCAACAAAAGATGGAAGTGTAAGGGCAAGATCCATCACTACTTAAACCCCATCAATATTTAAAACCCATCAATATTTAAAACCCATCAATATTTAAAACCCATCATCTTCGAGGGGTTATCTCTAAGCGTTCTTTGGGGTCTCTTTGAACGGCTTGCCCTTGAACGGATCAGGCTCTTTCGGGAGCCCAAGTGCACGCTCTCCAATGATGTTTCGCTGTACTTGATCAGTCCCACCGTAGATAGCAGGGCCTGGAGAGAAGATGACCTGCTCCTGAACCACTCCGTCTGTGGGCGCATCATCTCCGTAGAGCATCATGTCTGGCCCCATGATGCTCGTCGCTACATCGCGGTGGAGCCTAAGCATGTCAGACATCATCAACTTTGCGACGTTGGGCAATCCGGTTGAGACACCGCGAGCGCGCATACGCAGTGACGTATACCTTCCAATCTGCTGAAGAATCCAGAGTTGGGACAACCCCTGGCGCACGACCGGGTCACCATTCTTTTCTTTCTCCTTTGCAATCCCAATCAATTGCCCAGCGAGTCCACCTTTACCGCCACCCCCGCCGGATCCACCACCACGCCTGTTACCAATGTGATTAGTTACAGGAGTATCAAGATTCCCTGCGATCGGACCAGGGAATGCTCCCCCAGCTGCGCCGCTCCCACCGCTACCGAGACCTGCACGCTCTGCGGCAAGAGTGGTGTTGGCAACTGCCCAACCATTATTGAGGCCACCAAGGATGTCCGCATCACGAACACGCGCTCCATCAATGAATACCTCGTTGAAGAGTGCGCGGCCAGTCATCTCTCGAAGGGGACGAATCGTTACACCGGGCTGATCCATCTCAAATCGGAAATACGTGATACCCGCGTGCTTAGGCGCATCTGGATCGGTCCGAGCAATCAGCATCCCGAGGTTGGTTAACTGTGCTGTCGAGGTCCATACCTTCTGACCCTCAATAATCCACTCGTCCCCATCCTTTGTTGCTTTGCACTGCATGCCGGCAAGGTCTGAGCCAGCCCCAGGCTCACTGAATAGCTGACACCAAGCGTCTCGTCCATCGAGAATGCGCAGCAACCAATCGTCTTTCTGCTCACGAGTTCCGTGGGAGACGATGGTTGGGGCGGTCAGGAGGTAGCCGAGACCAGCCGGGGGTCCGATGGCTCCAGCGTTGGCGAGTTCTTCGCTGACGATATTGGCAAGGCCGCGGTGATAGCCCTTGCCAAAATCCTCAACAGCAAATGTTGGGGCTGCGTAGCCAGATAGCGCTAGCCGGCTCCACCACTCGGAGACGCTCAAATTTTCATCCCAGTTATCAGCAAGCCAAGCTCGAACTTCGCTGCGTACTGAATCTGCTGTAGGTGCGCTCATCTGTAAATCTCCTATTTTGTTATCCGTATTTTTAATTGATACTTCTTTGAATTTTTGAATTCGTAAAAATTTAGTGAATCAAGTTTCGCGAGGATTCCCAATTCGATTTACCAAATAGGTTTATAGGCCTAGCAACTCAACTCCGCGCTCGATCGGACGCGCTATTACTGCCTTACTGCCTATTCGTAGGATGGGTCGCTGCATCAGTTCGGGGTGCTGAACCAATAATCTCGAGATCGACGCCGCCGTGACGTAGTCATTCTTATCAAGCCCAAGTTCACCGAAGCGTTTGTCTTTTCGAACGACCTCAGATAGATCGCCATCGAGCTGGGAAAGGAGCGCCTTGATCTGAGCCGCATCGAGAGGGGTCTTGAGGTACTCAATGACCTCCACCTCAACTCCCCGTTCGGCTAAATCAGCGAGGAGGCGGCG
>CAMDSG010000107.1 GCA_945907055.1 Bifidobacterium breve
TAGGTAGGTAGTCATGCAGCAAGAAGCCATCCAGACTCCAAATATGAAGAGCATGAGTATCGGAGTAGTTGGGCTTGGTGATATTGGTGGTGGAGTTGCGAGATCAATCGCTGCGGCGGGGCATCAGTTAGTTGTCTGCGATTTAAGAGCCGATGTTCTCGAGGGGTTCGCGGAGATTGCGACCCTCGCTACGACCCCGACTGATCTCGCTCGTCAATGCAGCATCACTCTGATCTCAGTCGTCAACGATGCGCAGGTGCGCGAGGTAGTGACCGGCGCTGATGGTCTCCTGAGCGGCGCTGCAGCCGGGAGCATCATCATCGTCGCGAGCACCATCTCACCGGTGACAGTTATTGAGATAGCGGCAGAGGCTGAGAAGTTTGGAGTCTCGCTCATTGACTGCGGCGTAAGTGGTGGCCCCAGTGCAGCGGCCACCGGCGATCTGATCTGCATGGTTGGGGGCGACGAGGAAGCGATAGAGCGAGCGCGACCGGCCCTCGACAGCTTCGGGTCGCTCGTGGTTCACATGGGACCACTCGGTAGTGGACTCATCGCCAAACTGGCTCGAAATGTTGTGCAGTACGGCGCTTGGCTAGCGGCATATGAGGGGCAACGCATTGCAGAGGCAGCGGGCATTGAACTCTCAAAACTCGCCGCTGTAATACGCGCAAGCGATGCAAAAATCGGTGGCGTCTCCACGCTTATGTTCCGCCCAACCGTGGCACCGATGGGCCCAGATGACCACGAAGGATTGGTTAGCGCAATGCGTGCCGCTGCAGCGTTAGCGCAGAAAGACCTCGCTACCGCTATTCAAACAGCATCAGAACTTGGGCTCGAACTACCTGGAGCCCTTGTGACACAGAAGAACTGCGACTCAATATTCGGCGTAGGGGAGTTGCTCTAGTGGCGATTCTTGGCGAAGAGCGTGTCTTGATCGATGGTGTGCTGCGCGCTGCATCATCTGGGAGAGTCTTTGAGACTATTAATCCTGCAACCGAAGAGGTCCTAGGTGTCGCGGCTGACTGCGACCTGACCGATTTGGATAACGCGATTGGTGCAGCACGGCGTTCATTCGATGAGACGACATGGTCTACAGATATTGCGTTCCGCGTAAAGTGTCTAAGGCAACTCCGCGATGCATTCCTTGCGCACTCAGACGAGATTCGTGCCATGACAATTGCCGAGACGGGTTCGCCGTTGATGCTCACATACTCAGCGCAACTCGATACACCTGTAGAGGCACTTGGCTGGATTGCGGATCTAGCGGAGAGTTACGAGTGGGAGCATGACCTTGGTAGAGCAGAGCCGTTCGGTATGCCCGCGCATCGTTGGACGCGACGTGAGGCAACCGGCGTAATTGCTGCGATTACCCCTTGGAATGTTCCCCATCAAATCAATCTTGCAAAGGTTGGCCCCGCACTAGCAGCAGGTAACACTGTTGTGCTCAAGCCTGCGCCCGATACTCCTTGGTGCGCAACAATTCTTGGGCGCCTAATCGCCCAAGAGACAGATATCCCGGCTGGTGTGTTCAACGTTGTTACCTCAACGGATCACGGAATCGGTGCAGCCCTTACCTCTGACCTACGAGTTGATCAGATCTCGTTCACAGGCTCGACTGCGACAGGTCGATCAGTAATGCGAAGTGCATCTGAGACTTTAAAGAAAGTGTTTCTTGAGCTCGGCGGGAAGTCTGCATTTGTTGTTCTTGACGACGCCGACTTAAAGGGAGCAACCGGGATCGCAGCCTTTACGGTATGCACACACGCTGGTCAAGGATGCGCGATTACGACCCGCCTTGTTGTGCCGCGCGCTCAATTAGATGAAGCCGTCTCGCTTACTGCGCACACACTTTCAAAGCTTCCAGCCGGAGACCCCACGGATGGAGGGACAGTCTGCGGGCCGTTAGTAAGTGCACGACAGCGCGAGCGTGTAGAGGGTTACATCCGCTTAGCGGTTGAGGAGGGTGGAACAATTGTCACCGGCGGGGGGCGCCCATCGAACATGGAGAGGGGCTTCTTCGTCGAGCCAACTTTGATTACAGGGGTAAGCAATGACGCCCGCGTCGCTCAAGAGGAGATCTTCGGCCCCGTGCTTGTTGTGATACCCCACGATGGTGACGAGGATGCGGTGCGTATCGCTAACGACTCGGTCTACGGACTCTCAGGCTCTGTCTGGTCTGGCGATCGTGATCGAGCTGTTCGAGTCGCTAATGCAATGCGAACAGGTACGGTTGGAGTAAATGGAGGCATTTGGTTTAGCCCGGATGTGCCGTTTGGTGGATACAAGCAATCAGGAGTCGGGCGCGAAATGGGCGTTGCAGGGTTTGAAGAATATTTGGAGACCAAGTCGATAGCGGAGCCAGCATGAGCGAAACACCAAGAGAAGACGAAGCACCAAAGGCGAGCACTTCACGTGAACGCGGTATGGCCAAGATGGAGGAGGTCTACGGATTCTCCTACGACCCCGCGACTATTCCGGGTGGTTATGTCGATGTAACCGTCGATCACCTGTTCGGAGATATCTGGACGCGACCTGGTCTAGATGTTCGCGATAGAAGAATGCTCGCTATCGGCGTGTTAGCCGCGCAAGGAATGCCGAAGCTTCTCGAGATTCAGTTTGGCGCAGCATTGGAGCGCGAAGAATTTACCGAGCATCAGGTGCGCGAGATCGTTGTTCATCTTGCTCACTACGTTGGTTGGCCACTCTCAACAGGTGCGAATGCTGCCGCCGAGAAAGTAATTGCGGCGCGTGCCGAGTCTGATAAGACAAGGGGCACTCGAAGTGAGTGACGCGACCAACGACACAACCAATAAGGCCGCAGTTACCTTTGACTTTACGAACACGGTCTCGATCGTGACTGGATCCGGGGGCGGTATCGGACAGGCGTATGTCGAGGCGATAGCGAACGCGGGCGGCTCTGTAGTGGTTGCAGATATTGATACCGCGCGTGCCGAGGGTGTAGCTGAGGCGATTCGGTCTAATGGCGGAGACGCACTAGCACTAAGCGTGGATGTCGCAAGCCCCGAGTCCGCCGCCGAGATGGCCGCGAAAACGATTGAGCACTTTGGCGGCATTGATTACCTCGTGAATAACGCAGCGATCTTTGGCGGCATGAAACTCGATGCACTCCTAACCGTTGATTGGGAGTACCTCGAGCGTTTTCTAGCGGTCAATACACTCGGGGCGCTCAACTGCACAAGGGCCGTGTACCGATCGATGCGCAAGCGCGGTGGTGGAGCGATCGTGAATCAGTCCTCAACAGCCGCATATCTATATGCGGGTTTCTATGGGTTGGCCAAAGCAGGTGTTAATTCGCTGACGCAGCAACTCGCCCACGAACTCGGGGGGCAGAAAATCAGGGTCAATGCAATCGCCCCTGGCCCCATCGATACTGAGGCCTCTCGCACGGTGGTACCAGAGGAGTTCATGACCCCGATTATCAATGGCCTAGCCCTAAAGCGCATGGGGGCACCCGATGATTTGGTGGGGCTCTGCCTCTTCCTGCTATCGGATCAGGCCTCTTGGATAACAGGCCATGTATTCAACGCCGACGGCGGCCAGGTATTTCGCGCCTAACCCGGCTCTATTCTCAAGCCCGTCGCGGCGTATGCTCTGCGTCTCGGGGACGTAGCTCAGTTGGCTAGAGCACTTGCTTTGCAAGCAAGAAGTCGTGGGTTCGAGTCCCATCGTCTCCACCAAGTTGTAAGAAGAACAACGTTTCCCCTGATCAATTGGTATTTCAGGTGCGCCCAAAGTAACCAAAGGGACTTTTCATGATTGGCATCCTCTATAATCATGAGGCGTGTACTCCCCTCAGCACTTCGCGGAGTTAGACCGGACCGTCTTGCGAGACGAGATCCGAAAAATTAGCGCGGGGCATCTCATCACCATTGGTTCCGAGGGCCTAGAGGCATCGTTCATTCCGCTGCTGATCTCCGACGACGCTGGCATGATCACCGGGCACCTTGCCAAGGGCAATGAGCAGTGGCGTCATGCCGACACTTCGGTTCCGGCTCTGATCACCTGGATCGGTCCCGATGCCTACGTTTCCCCCAGCTATTACCCATCGAAACGTGAGCATCAAAAAGTCGTCCCAACGTGGAACTACATCATCGTTCAGGCGAAGGGGCTCCTGAGCTTCCGAGAAGACGACCAGTGGAAGCGCTCACACCTTGAAGCACTCACGAACTTCCACGAAAGGGCCATGGTGGAGCCGTGGGCAGTTAGTGACGCTCCAAATGACTTCATTGAGGGCAAGATGCAGGCCATTGTCGGAGTGTCGATTCAGGTGGCTTCGATTGAAGGCAAATGGAAGTTGTCCCAGAACAGGTCTGATTCTGACGTCGCCGGAGTGGTCGCTGGCTTAAAAACTCAGGGAACAGAATCAGCAGAAAAGTTGATTCAAAAAATGACAATTGAAGTTGAACGCAATGCTTGAAATGAGAGAAGTCTGCGAAAAGTGCTCAAAAGCTTTACCGGCCGACAGCACCGAAGCGAGAATTTGTAGTTTTGAATGCACCTGGTGTGCCGAATGCGCGAGCGGAATGAACGATCGTTGCCCAAACTGCACCGGGGAACTTGTTGCTCGCCCACGACGGGGATAGTTGTTGCGTGCCACGAGGGGTTCAAACTTCGTCCCATTTCCTCCACCAAGGATGTGTCGTTCGAACCCTCAGTCTGCTCAAAGAGCCGAGTCTCTGACGCCTCGGTGCAGGTTCTCTCGACCTCTGCGTTCGATGTACCTAGCGATACGCGTCATTTCGATGTGCGACTGCTGTGACTGTCACTCTCCGGGCATCATCGTCAATGAGATACAAAATTCGAAACGCACCTCTGCGCGCAGAGTAGGCGGGTTCCAGCGGCGGGCGGAGCGGTTTTCCAACTCTTCTGGGACTCTCAAGGAGCGCACCGGTTATGAATTCAATGACGGCAGCGGCAACCTTGTCGGGGAGTCGCTCAGCAATACTCATTGACGCAGATTTCGCCACGCGGAGCTCATAGGGGGCGTCAGCTTCAGCCAAGTTGATGACCTTTTGCACCCATGAGTTTTAACAACGCTGCCGCATCAACTACATCTCCGGTGCTGCTCTCCTCAAGGCCTCGCAGGTGATCCTTGAGGAGGTCTCTATCAGACAGCACGGCAATGGTTTCGATCATCGAGTCATAGTCATCGGCCCCTAACAGCACCGCGGCCCTTTGACCGTTTTTTGTGATCTCGATGCGCTCATGAGTCGAACTCGCATCTTCGACCAACTGGGAAAGATTCGCTCGGGCAGTGGCGATGGGGATCGTAGTCATGTACAGAATTATAGCGCATTTGGTAGCCGAGAGCCAAGACGTCAGGGCCACACTCCTTGGAACCGTGGCATGCGTTGTGCTGGATCCCAGATCATCACGCAATACATGCGAGGCGACACCTAATTAGTCCCGACTGGCATCAGGGACACTGAACATGCGGGGAAGGAGCGAATACCCGATCGGCAAGCCTCGGGTCTATTCGCTCCTTCAAGAAACCGCAATGTCTTTGGCGTAACGAGGTGCTTGGTCTGAGGGGTCTAGTCCCGTTGTCTCGGTCATGAGACTGGAACGTCACCATCCCCCGCAATGATGCGACGAGAGCGAGTCGATCCGAGTTGGATTTCGACGCGATCGGGGCGTTGCTCGGCTGCGCGTCGTTGCGGCGCAAGGCGGTGGTTGGTAGCGATCGCTTCTTTGCCATCAAGGAAAAAATTCCAATAGGCATTAGTTAGTGGACACGCTCGTGGGCCGATGCGCTCATTGGGCAAGAACTCGCAGTCTCGACAGAAGTTCGTCATCTTTTTTATGTAATTTCCACCGGCTACATAGGGCTTCGTGCTCGTCAATCCACCATCGGCGAAGGTACCCATGCCCAAGACGTTTGCCTCCATAACCCACTCGGCACCGTCGACGAAATTCTCAGCCATCCAGTCATTGAGCGCAAGAGGCTCGATGCCCGCCAATGT
>CAMDSG010000108.1 GCA_945907055.1 Bifidobacterium breve
AAGTAATGCCTGCGTATAAGGGTGCTGTGGATTTTCGTAGACATCATCTGCTGGACCCATCTCGACAATCTTCCCGAGGTACATCACAGCGACCGTGTCGCAGATGTGGCGAACCACGGAGAGATCGTGCGCTATGAAGACGTACGCCAAACCGAGTCTCTCCTGGATATCCTCAAGCAAATTCACGACACCAGCCTGAATGCTTACATCGAGGGCCGAGACGGGTTCGTCAAGAATCAAAAGCGATGGCTCAAGTGCAAGGGCTCTCGCGATCCCGATTCTCTGGCGCTGCCCCCCAGAGAATTCATGCGGGAAACGCGTTGCATGTTCAGGATTCAAGCCCACCAACTCCATTAATGACTTCACCCTTGCATCACCGCCTTGGCTATATCTCGCGTAGATTCGAAGCGGCTCAGCGATAGTTGAGTGAACACTCATTCGCGGATTCAGTGACGCATAGGGATCTTGGAAAACCATCTGCATTCGCGCCCGAAGTTCTCTAAGTCTTCGTCCGTCAGCCTTCGTAACGTCAACGCCCTCAAACTCAATCGAACCAGAGGTTGCATCGATGAGGCGAGTGAGCATCCGCCCTGTCGTTGATTTTCCACACCCAGACTCCCCGACGATTCCCAGCGTCTCCCCTGGACTCACTGAGAACGAGACTCCCGAGACGGCCTGAACCGCTCCTGTTCGACGACGAAGGAAGCCGCTGCGAATTGGGAACTCCTTCACTAGGTTCTTGACCTCGAGTATCGGAGTCGGGAGAGTGGATTCGTTCATGACTTGGTGCCTAGAAGTTTGACTGCTTCGTCCGGGTAGTGGCACGAAGCCATGTGTGATGAACCCAAGTCTCTGAAAATCGGCTTATCGGTGATGCAGCGTTCCTGATCAGATACTGGGCATCGTGGGTGGAAAGCGCATCCGGTCGGAAGGAATACCAGACTCGGGGGCTGCCCATGAATGCGGTAGAGCCGAGAACTGGAGTCGGTGCGCCGGTCGAGTCTGGGGAGAGACTCAAGCAAGCCGGCGGTATAAGGATGCTTGGGCTCGTAGAAAATCTCATCCACGGTACCGATCTCGGCCTGTCGGCCTGCGTACATAACCATCACCCGATCTGCAGTCCCAGCGACGACACCGAGGTCATGCGTTATGAGCATCACCGAGGTATTCGTTCGCTCCTGTATTCGTCGAAAAACATCGAGAACCTGAGCCTGAATTGTTACGTCAAGAGCTGTGGTCGGTTCGTCCGCAATAAGCACAGATGGATCGTTAGCAAGAGCCATCGCGATCATGGCGCGCTGGCGCATTCCGCCGGAGTATTCATGAGGGTATTGCCCCGCGCTCTCGCCGGGGTCAGGAATCCCCACGACCTCGAGTAACTCAATCACACGGCCCTTACGCTCAGACTCCGATGCCCCGTTCTGATGAACTTTGAGTGCCTCAAGAATCTGAGCCCCAACTGTAATTACAGGGTTGAGAGCAGCCAAGGCATCTTGAAAAATTACTGAGATCTCTGCTCCGCGAATACTTCGCATTGATTTCTCGGATTTGCCCAGGAGCTCCTCACCTCGAAATTTAATGCTCCCCTCAACCACTGCATACTTCGGGAGTAACCCCATTACCGCCATCGCAGAGACGCTCTTACCTGAACCGCTCTCACCAACAATCCCGAGAGTCTCGCCCTCGTAAAGGTCGTATGTGACTCCATCGACTGCTCGGACTAATCCGTCAGGCGATGGGAACGAAACGTGGAGATCGAGAACCTGGAGAACCGGAGTCTTCGTCATCCGTTATTCCCGCGGGGGTCTAATGCGTCGCGTAGGCCGTCACCTAGAAAATTAACTGCGAGAACAGTGATGAGAATCATCATCCCAGGGAAATATATGAGGTAGGCCTGAGGAGTCCCCACATACCCACGCGCACTGCTGAGAAGGTTTCCCCAAGAAGTAGCCGGTAACTGCACACCGAAACCAAGATAAGAGAGTGCGGACTCGGTGAGAATTGCACCGGCGACTCCTAGAGTGGCGCCAACCAATATCGGACCTAAACAGTTCGGGATTATGTGCCGGAATACGACCCGCATTGGGCTGGCACCGATTGATCGTGCCGCCTCGACAAATTCTCGCTCTCGTAGGGCAAGAACCTGGCCGCGAACTACACGCGCCTCCCCCATCCAAAAAAGTGCAGCGAGCGAGAGTGCGATCACAACCTGAGTCGATCCAAATCCTTGAATAGCGATCGCGAGAACAACTAATTGGGGGATCACCAAAAACAAATCAGTCAGGCGCATAAGTCCTTGGTCTGCCCATTTTCCAAAATACCCAGATATGGCACCGACGAGCGTTCCAAGCAAGGTGCTTAAGAATGCAACCGTTAGACCTATACGTAGTGATGTGCGACCCGCATAGAGGATCTCGCTAAGCATGTCCCGACCAAGCTCATCGGTACCGAACCAATGATTAGCATTCGGACCAACAGCGCCGATTAATAGATCCTGTTCATTGGCTGGAAATGGGGCAACGAGATTTGCAGCGAAGCAGGCGAAAATCAAGAGAATTAGAAGGACTAGCGAGAATACTGCGAGTCTGTGTTTAAGGAAACGAGATCCAAACAGCTGCCACTGTGAGCGGGGTTTCGGGCCATCTAACGCTCCTATTCCCAGTTCTGCACCGATTGGCATAGAGGGGCTTCCGCCGACGAGCCCGAGACCCTCTAGCGGCTGGGCTCCCTCACGTGAATCTCTATTCATGCGATACGCACCCTAGGGTCGAGCCAGCCGTAGGCGAGATCAGCAATCAAGTTAAATAGCAGTACAAAGAATGCAGCGACCACAGTCCAAGAAGTGAGGACTGCAGCATCTCCATTTGTAATTGCTTGAACGAAGATGCGCCCCATTCCTGGTATCGAGAATATCTGTTCAGTAATCACCAATCCCCCGAACAACAATCCGATATCAAGTGCCATAACTGTGACAACTGGAATCAGTGCGTTACGGAGTGCGTGCCTAGTAATTACCTGGCGCCTCGGGACACCTTTAGCGCGAGCGGTTCTGATGTAGTCCGAGTTCAATGTGTCGAGCATTGAAGCGCGCTGATACCTACTCCAACCAGCAATATTTTGAACAGTGAGTACCAACACGGGTAGGAACAAATGTTGAAGGTAATCAATGTTGAAGCCCGATGCTCCAGTGCTGTGGAGGCCTACGAAGTAGAAAATAGGTCGCGAGAGATTCAGCCACGCCGTCAGTTGAAAGACAAAGAATTGAATGGCAATAAAGGCGAACCAAAAAGGGGGTATAGATATCCCGATGAACGAAACAGTTGTGAATATGTAGTCACCGGCTGAGTACTGCCTTACTGCGCTATACACGCCGATTGCAATAGCCGCGATAATGGAGAGGATCACGGCCCAGAGCATGAGCTGCATTGTGTAACTAAGCCCACTGCCCAGCATCGTCGCCACAGGCTGCCGAGTTACCTCACTGGTCCCCATATCGCCTTGCGCAAAATCCCCAACCCACTTGGCGTACTGAACAGCAATTGGCTTATCAAGGCCGAGCCTCTCGCGTTCTCGCTCGCGCACCTCTTTATCCCTCACTTGGGACAACCGCGCTGTCGGGTCGAAAGCTATGCGTGTACCGACGAATGCGACAATGGAGGCCAGGAGTAGCACAACAATGGAGTAGAAAAGTCGCCTACCTAAAAACTGAATCACAGGGGCCTCACTGCAATATCCATTTGCCAGAAATGGCCCGCCTCAAGAGAGGCGGGCCATAACAGTCGAGCATGATTCAATACTCTCAGCCCTTCAGGGTCCAGAGATTCATGTTCCAGAACGGACCCATCGTGGCGTTATCAGCTACCGGGCCGCGTACCGAGTTGCGGTAGATGACGGTATTTGGCAGAGGGTCTAGCGGGATTGATGTTGCACTTAGACCGATCAATAGGTCAGCCTGCTTAGATATCTCGATCCGTTTTGCGTTACCGATCTCAACATCCAACGCCTGGAGAAGATCATCAAGTCCAGAGACATTTGTGCGGGTCCAGTTGTTCCCTGAATTGCCGTTGGCCTCCGTGGGAATATTGACCGAGCAGAAGATGGAGCAGTTGCCAGGCTCCGGACCAGTTGCAACTTGGGCATAAAGGGCCATTTCATAGTCGCCAGTAGGCCCAGATTCGCCGAATAAAACCCCCGCGTCCTCAGTCTTAATCTTCATCTCAAAACCTGCGGTCTTGAAGGCTGCCTGGAGAATCTGGGCCGTTAACTCACGCCTCTTATTACCAACCGTGGTCTTGAGCGTAAAGGATGCCTTTACCCCATCCCTCGCCCAGTAACCATCGCTTCCTTTTGCATAGCCCTGAGATGTCATCAGCTCGGCGACCTTCGCTAGGTCGAGCGTATAGCCGCTAAAGCCGGCAGGGTCAGCATATGCAGCGACGATCGGCGGATTGAAGGACTGCCATGCTTTATTCACACCGAGAGGCCCGAATAATCTCTTGACGATTGCATCTCGATCGAGCGAGTACGCAATGGCCTTTCGCACTGATTCGTTATCAAAGGGAGGCTTGGAGTTATTTAGCCAAAGAGCCTCGACGGAAGAAGTATCCGCTGTTGCTTTAATTGTTGCGCCCTCTATACCGCCCTTGACGGCTGGGAACCAATCCGGCTGCGGCTGCGGGTAGAGGAAATCAACCTCTCCTGCTTTGAACGCCTGAAACTGCGCAGAGGTGTCTGTTATGAAGCGGAAGACAACTTTCTTAATAGATGGTTTCGTTCCCCAGTAATTCTCGTTGGGTACAAGGGTGATCGATACGCCCTTTTCCCAGCCGGATTTCCCGCCATCTAACTTCCACGGACCGCCTGAGAATGAATATCCATCCTTCATAATCGCATTGCGGTTCTTGCCCTCAAGAAGGTGCGAAGGCAGTACCCCATATCCGCCGGAGAAGAGGCCCTTCCAGCCTGCGTAGGAGTCTTTGAAACTAACCACCACAGTCTGAGGGTCAGGCGTTGCGACTGACTCGACATTGGCGTATCCAGTCGTGTCGTAGATATCTTCACCGGACATGATCTGGTCAAACGTATATTTAAAGTCAGCACTTGTGATTGCGACGCCATCTGACCAAACAGCGGCGGGGTTTAGTTTGTATGTGATGATCTGCTGTGACCCTGGTGCGACTGTTGCTTCACCGGCAAGCAACCCTGTCGGCGCGTATACGTATGCTCCTGAATCACTGTCAGAGGCATAGGTTTCGTAAGGCTGTGGAAGAGTTGTTACGAGAGCGGCATAAGTACCCCATGATGCACCGGAGCAGGTTGCGAGCCAATCTAAGCAATCGGGCTCCTGATCGGCTCCTACAACGAGCGTGCCATCAGCGGCGGCGGAATTGCCGTTACTGCCATTGCTGCCGCATGCTGCGAGCGACATTGAGAGAAGCGCGAATAGGGCGACTGTCGTAACTACGTATTTACGAAGTTTCATTCTCTAGACCTCCGGAGGGGATTTGGCTATGCCTAACCCTAGGGTCTAGCGAGACAGAATCAGGTGACCCTTAGGCCTAAGAGAATCACCGAGATAAAGAAGATGAGAGCAGCGATCACTGTAAGGCGGTCAAGGTTTCGCTCTACAACGGTGCTCCCAGCCATTGAACCACCTAGCTGACCCCCACCGAACATGTCAGAAAGACCGCCACCGCGACCAGCGTGGAGGAGGATCAAAAGGATGAGCGTGAGCGCCATGGCTACGCATACAACGAGAATTATTGAGGTAAGCACATTTCTCCCTTAGCGGACGGGCGTGAAACTACCACGCAGAATGCTCGAGTCGGCGAGTCCTGCGTGAAAAACACTGCGTACTGAGCCTCGAATCACCCTTTGCTCGCTACAGCACTAACCAACTGGCCTCGACAAGCCGTATTTAGCCAAATCTCACAAT